>JAIQGE010000003.1 GCA_020072815.1 Terriglobia bacterium
ACCAAAAAGCTCTAACCACAAAGGACACAAAGGTCCACGAAGGCATCCTGGAGAAAAGCGTCCTTTGTGCGCCTTCGTATCCTTTGTGGTTAGCTTGCTTTTCGCAGCTAAGCTCTGGCTTCGTGAGGTTGCTTCAGTTTCACTGCAATCTCAATAAACGACAGCGAGGCGCGCCCGGCTATCCCCTGCCTTTTTGTCCATCTCCTCAGCTGCCTCCGTTCCTCCGCGTTTCAAAGGTTTTTCTGAGCAAGAGTGTTTGATCGGGCTGAGTGCTGATTGCTTGCTCACGACTGCTAAAATCGTCAACCATGCGCGCTGTCATCTGCGAGACCTACGGCGGTCCTGAAGTCCTGGAACTGGCGGACGACATCCCCGTGCCCCAGGTGGGCCCCAACGGGGTGCTGGTGCGCGTCTATGCCAGCAGCGTGAACCCTGTGGACTGGAAGGTGCGGCAAGGCATGCTCGCGCCTCTCTGGGACCTGCGTTTCCCCGTGATCTGGGGTTGTGATTTTTCGGGTGTTGTGGAGAAAACCGGGGGAGCGGTCACGCTCTTCAAGCCGGGCGACGAGGTGTACGGCTTCAAGCACGGTAAGGTTGCCCAGACTTATCGTGGCACCTACGCCGAGTTCGCCGTCGCGCCGGAAAACACGCTGGCGCACAAGCCAGCCCGTCTCAGCCATGAAGAAGCCGCGGCGGTTCCGCTGGCGGCGCTCACCGCCTGGCAGGCGATGGTGAACCTGGGCAAGCTGGCTGCAGGAAAGAAGGTCCTGATCCATGCCGGCGCCGGCGGCGTGGGCGTGATGGCCATACAGATCGCCAGGGCTCTGGGAGCGTTCGTCGCCGCCACAGCCGGTCCGCAGAACCAGAGCTTGTTGCGCGAACTGGGCGCAGACCTGGCGATTGACTACACGCGCGAGAGGATTGAAGACAGACTGTCCGGTTACGACCTGGTGCTCGACGGCGTCGGCAAGAGCGTCTGGGCGAGTTCTTTCAAAGTACTGCGACGCGGCGGGCGTCTGGTGACGCTTACTCTGCCCGTCCCCAAGCCGCCGGCGGGGAAGATGAAGTTTTATGGAACCATTGTGGCCAGCGTGGTGGGGAATTGGCTGGGCAGCATGGTGCGACAGAAGTGGCTGTGGGTGGTCCAGGTCAAGCCGCGCGGCGGTGATCTGGAAAAAATCAGCGCGCTGATTGAAGCCGGCAAGCTGCGCCCGGTGATCGAGAAAGTTTATCCGCTGGAGCAGATCGCCGAAGCCCATCGCCAAAGCGAAAAAGGACATGTCAGAGGGAAGCTGGTCGTGAAAATCAGCAGCTAGCAACACAACTAGCCGAGTCGGTAGACGCTATCCCGCCACTCCGGCTTCTTCCACTTTGCGCTCGCCCACCTGCTGGCGCCACATGGCGTAATACAGGCCCTTCTGCTCCAGCAATTCCGAGTGCCGCCCGGATTCGGCGATGCGGCCACGCTCCAGGACGTAAATGCGGTCGGCGTGCATGATGGTGGACAGGCGGTGGGCGATCAGGATGGTGATGGCTTCCTGACCGCTGGCCACGTCGCGAATCGTCCGGGTGATTTCTTCTTCCGTAAGCGAATCGAGCGAAGACGTGGCTTCGTCAAAGACCAAAAGCTGCGGATGGCGCAACAGCGCCCGCGCGATGGAGAGGCGTTGCTTCTCGCCGCCGGAGACCTTCACGCCGCCTTCGCCGATCAGCGTATCCAGGCCGCGGTCGGCACGGGCCAGCAGGCTGTCCGCGGCAGCCTTGCGCAGGACTTCCAGGCATTCGGCGTCCGTGGCGCTGGGATTGACGAAGAGCAGGTTCTCGCGAATCGAGCCGGAAAAGAGCTGCGTGTCCTGGGTGACAAAACCGATGCGCTCCCGCAGGTCGTCCAGGTCAAGCCGGTTGGATGGAATTCCGTTGTACAGAATTTCGCCGGAGTGCGGCGCATAGAGTCCCACCAGCAGCTTGACCAGCGTTGATTTGCCCGCGCCCGACGGGCCGACAAAAGCGATGGTATCGCCGCGCGCCGCGGTAAAGCTGATCTTGTCCAGTGCCAAGGCCGTGGCCGTGAGATGGCGGAAGCTGACGTGGTGGAATTGCAGCGTCATCAATTCGTTGAACGGCTCGGGGTTTTCCGGCTTGGGATCGCGCGGCGTGTCCAAAATAGTCTGGAAATTCTGCAATGAGACCTCGGTTTCGCGGAACGTGTTGATGATGTTTCCCAGCTCCTGCAGCGGGGTGAAGATGAAAAACGAATAGATCATCAACGAGAAGAACTGTCCCACGGTGATCTGCTGCAGGAAGATGAGGTACAGCATCAGGAAAAGCAGCGTGGTGCGCATGGCGTTTACGGACGTTCCCTGAATAAAGCTCAGGCTGCGCAGGAATTTCACTTTCTTCAGCTCCAGGCGGAGGATCTTTTCCGTCACGCCGTTCAGGCGGGCCACTTCCTGGCGGGCCAGCCCCAGACTCTTGACCAGCTCAATGTTGCGCAGAGATTCCGTGGTGGACCCCGCCAGAGCGGTAGTTTCCGCCACAATGGTCTTCTGGATGGTCTTGATGCGCCGGCTCAGCACCGAACTCATCACGCCCAGCAGGGGCACGGCGATCAGAAACGCCGGCACAATGGCCCAGTGCACGCTGAGAGCGTAGATGACGACAAAAATCACGCCCACCAGCGACGTAAACAGCGTGTTGATGGCGGCGTTGAAGAACTTTTCCACGTCCAGGCGGACCTTTTGCAGCTTGCCCAGGGTCTCGCCGCTGCGCTGGTCTTCGAAGACCTGGTAGGGAAGGTCCAGCGAGTGGTGGATCCCGTCAGAGTACATCTTCGCGCCCAGGCGCTGGACAATCACGTTGACGAAATAGTCCTGGAAGTTTTTAGCCACGCGCGAGACAAAGGCGACGCCCACCGCCGCCAGCAGCAGCCATCCCGCGCCGCGGATGAACTGCACTTTGGTGTACTTGTTGTACTGCGTGGCGTAGTTGTCAATCACATGGCGAAAGATCAGCGGGTCCAGCAGGGAGAAAACCTGGTTGGTGGCCGCCAGAACCAGGGCCAGCGTGATCAGCTTCCAGTACTGCTTCGAGTAGGTGTAGAGAAGTCTCATAGTGGTAAGGATTCTCGATGGTCAGAATCATGGTCAGAATCAATGATGATCAAGAGCGGCGATGATAAAGAATCAACGCTGGGGCGACTACGGCTGCGCGAGCCCGGTGCGGGCTCCGCTGCCCACAGGCCCAGTCTTTAGTAGATCACACCCGTAGATCACACCCTGTAGACCACACCGCAGATTACACCCAACTTGACTTAGATTGAGCTGCCGCCGGTTCGATGCAAAAAAGTCGCCGGGCGCGTCGCCGTCCGGGGAGTTAGGCCGTTCGGCTCCCGCCGGCAAAATGCCGGAAAAATGTCCGACTTTGCGCTTGCAATTTGTCGCCGTCCGTCGGATACTTACTTGGTCGTTCAAGTAACAAATGTAATTAAACGAATCATGGCAGCTCCAAAATCCACCACCCGCGAACGCATCATCCAGGCAGCCGTGGAGCTGTTCTATGCCCACGGGTACGCCGGCACGGGGATGGCGGAGATCCTCAAGAAAGCCAACGCCAACAGCGGCAGCTTTTATTTTTTCTTCACCGGCAAAGAAGACCTGCTAATGGCGGTGCTGGATTGGTACCAGCAAAACCTGGGGCCGGTGCTGCTGGCGCCGGTGTTCAAGCAGTCCAAAGACCCCATCAAGCGCATTTTTCTTTTGCTGGAAAAGTATCGCCAGAACGTGGTGGTCACCGAGTTTGCCTTCGGCTGTCCTCTGGGACGCCTGGCGTTGGAGATTGAGCCGGACCGCCGAGCGGTGCATGACAGGATCGCCGCCAACTTTACCGGATGGTCGCGCGCCGTGGAAGAGCTGCTGGCCCAGGCGAAAGCCGCGGGCCGCCTGCCCGACGACTGCGATCTCCGCCAACTCTCCCGCTTCGTGCTGACGGTGATGGAAGGCGGCGTGATGCAGGCGCGTTCCTACCAATGCATTGAGCCGTTCGACGATTGCATCAGCCAGCTCCGCGCTTATTTCAAAACGATGGAAAGCTCACAGCGCAAGCCAATGAACCGCGCCCGCAAGGCCGGAATATCTCAACGAAGAAGGAAAACAAAATGAAATCCAAAACACTATCGTTGTTCGTCGCCATTATGCTCGTCGTCGCTGCGCCGCTTGTGGCTCGGGCCCAAGGCGCGGCGCCGGAAAACGCGCGCGACGTCGCCACCGTCAAAGCCGTTGATTTTGCCTGGATGACTGGCCGCTGGATCGGCCGTCTACAGACGGCGACGGCGGAACAGATCTGTTCTACCGTTCAAGCCGGCGAAATGCTTTGCTTGTTCCGGATATTTGTTCAAGGCCAGCCGGTGATGTATGAGCTCTACACCATTTATGACACGCCGAAGGGAGTGGAGATACGCTCTCTGAATTTCCCCACGGATCTGACGGACAAAGTCCTGCAGCAGCCGCTGCTCATGGTCCTGCAGAAGTACAGCAACAAAGAAGTGGTTTTTGCCGGCGCGCCCGGGGCCCAGGTTGAGACGTCCACGCTGCTGCGCGATTCGCCCACCACCATGAACGGCATCATCATGTTCCGCGACCAGAAGGAGGCGCACATCCGCGTGCGCTGGGAGAAGGTCGCGTATGACGCCAAGGTGAATTACAACCCGCCTGTGTCCAAGCCATAAGCGCCGCGCGCAGGCTTCGCTGGTACCGCGTTTCCGGTAGAATGGCGCTTCCGAACTGGAGATGAATATGCGCGCGGTGCTTTGCAAAGAATGGGGTAGTGAAGAAAAGCTGGTGGTGGAAGAGATCGGCGCTCCAGCCATGCGCGAAGGCGCAGTTCGGCTGGCGGTCCACGCTGCGGGCGTGAATTTTGCCGACCTGCTGCTCATCGCAGGCCAGTACCAGGAGAAGCCGGCGTTTCCCTTCATTCCCGGAGCCGAGGCCGCGGGCGTGGTGACTCAAGTCGGCCCGGGCGTCAGCGGAATCAAAGCTGGTGACCGCGTGATGGCGCTCGCGGGGCTAGGCGCCTACGCAGAAGAAGTTGTAGTCGAGGCCGCCAAGGTCCTGCGCATCCCTGAGGGGATGGATTTTGCCAGCGCCGCGGCGTTTCCGGTGGCTTACGGAACATCGCACGGCGCGCTGGAGTGGCGCGCGCGACTCCAGCCCGGCGAATGGCTGTTGGTCACCGGCGCGGCGGGGGGCGTGGGCTTGACCGCCGTAGAGATTGGCAAGGCCATGGGCGCCAAGGTGATCGCCTGCGCTGGGAACGCGGAAAAACTCTCGGTCGCCCAGCAACACGGCGCCGATCACCTGATTGATTATTCAAAAGAAGACATTCGCGAGCGCGTAAAAGCCATCACCGGCGGACGCGGCGCGGACGTGATCTACGATCCCGTAGGAGGCGACGCCTTCGACGCCGCGCTGCGTTCCATTGCCTGGGGCGGAAGGATCATCGTCATCGGCTTTGCCGCCGGGCGAGTGCCGCAAATTCCCGCCAATATTGTGCTGGTAAAGAATGTTGACGTGATCGGCTTCTACTGGGGTTCTTACCAGAAGCACAAGCCGGGGCTGGTGATTTCGTCGTTTGCCCAGCTCTTCCGCTGGTTCGAAGAAGGCAAGATCAAGCCGCATGTATCGCTTCAGTTCGATCTGGAGCACACCGCACAGGCGCTGGAAGCGCTGCGGGCGCGGAAGTCCACGGGCAAGGTCGTGATAACGGTGAGATCGTAAGCGCCTTGGCGCGCATATAATCCTGGCCATGCTGAAGCCGGACCTCGCACAACTTTGGGAAGAACACACCAGGCACGAGTTCGCCACGCGCGACACTGAGTCCACGCTGGACACCATGGTGGACGACGCCTACGTCAACCACATTCCGGTGATGACCGGCGGTTACGGCAAGAGCGCGCTGCGCACGTTCTACTCGCAGGACTTTATTCCCAACATGCCGCCAGACACCACGCTCACGCCTATCTCCCGCACCGTGGGCGAAGACCAACTGGTGGACGAGATGATCTTCTCCTTTACCCACACACAGGAGATGCCCTGGATGCTGCCCGGTGTCCCGCCGACGAACCGCCGGGTGGAAGTCCCCTTGGTGGCGATCGTGAAGTTCCGCGACGGCAAACTGGCGCACGAGCATATCTATTGGGACCAGGCGTCCGTGCTCAAGCAGATTGGGTTGCTGAATGACCCGCGGTTGCCGGTCTTCGGCGTGGAGACCGCGCGCAAAGCCGTGGATCCGCGGTTCGATCACAAAGCTCACGGCAGGTGAGCCATTTGCGTTGTGTACTGTTGCCGCAGGAAAACTCCCGGATTGGATGGGAAGCCAACCTGTGATATAGACGTGACTCATGATCTGCCGTCATTGCGGAATAGAGAACGCCAGTGCATTTGGGTATTGCGCTTCTTGCGGGAAGCCTTTGCAGGCGGTGGACGCCTCGGCAATTCCGCCGCCCACTGCTGCGACCGAAGCTCGGCCCGCGGGAGTGCTGGGGCTACTAGCAATGTGTTTGGCTGTGCTCCTGGCAATTGTTGCGGCTGTTGTGGCATCGCGAGCCTATGCAGGCCCCCACGCGTCCGCCGAAGGATACTTGATTGGAACACTGCTCGGTGCTCTGGGTTTCCCATTCATGATTGCGTACCTGGCCGCGGGCCGCAGAAAGTCGCGCAATCCCCGGGCCTTTGCCTGGATTTTCAGCGCCATAACTGTTTTGTTCGCGTTTGGGAGTCTGACCAGCAATATTGGCTCCATCAAAGCGGAGACCGGGGAACAAATGGCCGGCCGGCTGATGCGTGAGGCCGCTGGCTTGCAGCCGATCCACCAGTCGCTATTTTCTGGCCGCCGCAAGATGGAAGACGGTTTGCGCGCCCAGTTCAAGAAGATGGTCGACGTGAACAAGGACTATATGGAGAAAGTCGGCCAGCTCGATACCAGCGCCGTCTCCGAGCTCAACAGCTCCAAGTCCTTCGTCCAGCCTGAGGTGGGAGACCTGGCGCTCAAGCAAATTCACGCCGTCTATGACCTTGACGTGGCCCAGGAGCAACGACTCGCCCAGATCATTTCCGATTTGCGCAAAGTATTGGACTCAACCGCGTCCTCGGAGTCAGAACGGGTGGAGATGGAAAAGGGGTTTGACCGGGGCATGCAGGAAGCCATGACCAAACGCTCCACCACGGTTGCCGCCGAGAAAGCATGGGTGGAGTCGTTAGACGAAGAGTATCAATACGCTCGCGCCCACCAGGCCAGCCTGCGCGAAGCCGATGGCCGCGTGGTGATCCAGGGCCATGAAATTGTGCTGGAGTTCAACCGGAGAATGCGGCAGCAAGAAACACAGCGCAAAGAGTTTGTGAAGCTGCAGCAGGAGTTCACGCAATTCCAGGCGGACACCCTCAGGAAAGCCGGCCTTAAGCCGGAAGACATCGGCAGAAAGTAGCGCCCAAGACCGATCCTGCCTTCTTAACGCAATTTTCACGGGACCTTCACAAGCCTTTTGCATGGCTCCTTTGTAATGCGCGGTTACAGAAAAAAGGAGAGTCCCCATGCGTCTTTTTGGAATTCCACAGGCAGCTTTGCTGGCATTGGTGCTGGCCGCCGCCGGAACACAGCCGGCCCACGCTCAAGGCGATCCGCACAAGGTCAAGCACATTATCGTCCTTATGCAGGAGAACCATTCATTTGACAACTATTTCGGCGCGCTCGCGTATGCGCCGGGGAGCCCGTACCACACGCCGCGGAGCGAAGACCGCGACGAGCGCGATGGTGGCTGCCGCAAAGATGATCACAACTGCGTGGACGGCTTGGCTTGCCGCGTGGATGCGGCCGGTAATTTCACCTGCCGCAATGCAAACCGCGATGACGACGGCAGCGCGGTGTTCGCTTTCCACGATTCCCGGCGTTGTGTGGCGCCTGATTTGGACCACGGCTGGGCCAATACCCATCGCGAAGCCAACTTCAATCGTCCCAATGACACGTTAGTTCAGGGGCTGATGGACGGTTTTGTCCGCATCAACGACAAAACCGAACAGTTGGACAAAGGGGTGGAAAACACCACCGACGACCAGACCATGGCCTTTTACAACCAGCGGGAAATCCCCTTCTATTACGACTTGGCGCAGAAGTTTGCGATTAACGACCGTTACTTCGCGTCCGTCCTGGGGCCGACGTTCCCCAACCGTTCTTACTTGATGGCCGCCACGTCATTTGGCCATCTCACCACCAGTGATAGCTTCCCGCCTCCGGGAAGCGGCGGTTACAAGCCGATTACCGGCACAATTTTTGATCTGATGGAAAAACAGAACGTCACCTGGGCAGACTACTTCCAGGACGTGCCGCAAGCCGGCAGCTTCCGTCCGTTCCCCTCGCCCATTGATCCGCATTTTCTTCCGCTCCCGGTGTTTCTGGGGCAGCTTGCCGGAAAACCTGGACTGCCGCCGCTACCACAGGTGGCGTTTGTGGATCCCAACCTCGGCGTGCTAGGTATCAAGAATGAAAATGACGAACACCCGCCCACGGACATCCAGCGCGGCCAGGCGTTTGTTTCGCAAGTGATCAACGCCGTGCGCAACAGCCCGTTTTGGCCGGAGACCATCATCGTCCTCACTTATGACGAGCACGGCGGGTTCTACGACCACGTGCAGCCGCCACGGGCCCGCCAGGGACATGCTCCCAACCCGGATGGTATTGATCCTGGCCAGTGCGCTGATCTCTCCAACCCGCCCTTGAGCCTGCAGCCCGGCAAAGGTGCGGAGTGCTCCACCAACCTGCTCAGCAAGACGGACAACAGCGTGGCCGATGCCGCCGATCTCTGCCCGGAGTTCGCAAAGAACCCTACCGGGCCGTTTCCGGCGGCGTGCGCGAACTTTGATCAGTATGGAGTTCGCGTGCCATTTGTGGCCATATCTCCGTTTTCCAAGCCCAGCTACGTGTCGCATACTGTGGGCGACCACACGTCCATCCTGGCCTTGATTGAAACCGTGTTCATGACTCCAGCCGGGGCTGGCAAGCACGGTGATGACGATGATCAGGACGCGGTTGAACGCCCCCACCTGACTAAGCGCGACCAGCACGCCAGTCCGCTGTTGGATATGTTCGATTTCGCCAATGCACCGTCCCTAGGTACTAAGCTCGGCCAAGCCCTGCCGCCAGCCAATGACTGTACTCCTGAATAGCGCCTCAGCCCCCTCTTTGGCCCGCCATCTGGCGGGCCATCGTTCTTTGTAACTATAAGATAATGCAAGATAAACGTTCGGCATTTTGCCATGTGATGGCCGTCAGATTTGACTGTGAGCCGGGTCACTGCTGAGAAGCTCCATTCCTCCGTACTCTTCTATATGCATGTATGTTTCGTTGCAGCTCAAAAGCAACACTTTTCACTTGCAAAGGGCGCTAGCTATGCTAGAGTGGGAAAAAGGACATGTACCAAAGGACATGTACCAGCCGGTACGTGGCAGCTTTTGGGCAGGAAGTGAGCACGAACGTGAGACGGATGACTTGGCCTGACGGAGGCCACGCAAACAGGTTTTCTACAATTCCCGCAGTCGGGGAAGAAGCCGGAAAAAGCGGGACCGCGGTAAAGCCGGTCGCCAAGCTGGGTTCACAGAACCAGCTCAAATTGGCGGCCATGCGCCTGGCCATTGTGGTGGCGACGGCCTTCAGCCTTCGCTACTTCTACTGGCGCGCGCTGTACACCGTGAATCCGGCGGCCCGCGTCTTCTTTTATGCATTCCTTGTAGCTGAGGGCCTGAGCTTTTTTGAAAGCCTGCTCTTTTACTTTATCGCCTGGAACCCGACACGCTACACGCGCATGCCCCCGCTGCCTGGCCGCACGGTGGACGTTTTCATCCCCACCTACAACGAACCGGTTGAACTTTTGCGGGAGACGGTGCTTTGCGCGGTGAACATTCGCTATCCGCACAAGACCTACGTCCTGGACGACGGCAATCGCCCGGAAGTCCGCAAATTGGCGGAAGAGTTCGGATGCGGCTACATTTTCCGAATCAACGGCAAGCATGCCAAAGCCGGCAACCTGAACAACGCGCTGCAGCAGACCAGCGGCGAATTCATCGTCACCCTGGACGCCGACCACGTGGCGTCACCGCAGCTGATTGAAGATACCATCGGGTTCTTTGCTGATCCCAGCGTGGCGATTGTGCAAGGCTCGCAGGATTTCTACAACATGGATTCCTTCCAGCACCTGGTGAACTGGAAGACCCGGGCCGGCTGGCAGCAGCAGGAACTGTTCTTCAGCGTGATCCAGCCGGGTAAAGACCGCCACAACGCGGCCTTCTATTGCGGCAGCCCGGGCATGGTGCGGCGCGCGGCTCTGGAAGAAATTGGCGGTTTCCCCACGGAAACGATCACCGAAGACATGCACACCAGCCTGCGCCTGCAGAAGAAGCAATGGCGCGTGGTGTATTACAACCGCACTTTGGCCCGCGGACTGGCGCCGCAGACTTTTACCGGTTTTGCCACGCAATGGCAGCGCTGGGGACAAGGCTCCATGCAGGTGTTGCGCACGGAAAAGCCTTTCCGCAGCAAAGAGCTTTCTTTCGCCCAGAAAATCTGCTATCTCGGCTCTTTCTATTTCTATTGGATGAGCTGGGTCAAGTTGTTCCTGGTGACCACGCCGATCGTCTCGCTGCTGCTCGGGGTATTCGCCCTGGTGACCGATCCTCTTTCCTACGCGAACTATTTCCTGCCGTACTTCTGCCTGAACCTGGCCTGTTCCATGATCATGCAGGGCGGGGTGCGCAATTTCCTGATGAGCGAGTACTTCAACCTGCTGAAGATGCACGTCCTGATGAAAAGCGTCGGCGGGTTCTTCCAGCGCGGCATGCTGTTCAAAGTCACACCCAAGGCTCAGGCGGCGGCTGCCCGCTTGACCGAGATGATGCTGCCTCTGTGCCTGGTGGTTATGCTGGGTCTTTCGCTGGCGGTGGGCATCCTGCGCATACAGCATGTGGCCCTGTGGGGATATTTCTTCTGGGCCTTGACGGTAAACATTTTCTGGGCCGTGGTATTCATGCTCACTATGAGCCTGGTGCTGTGGCGTTCCATGGAGCGCAAAGAAGCCCGGTCGGGATACCGGTTCCGCGCGCATCTGGACATCCCGATGAAAGTTTCTTATGCCAACGGGCATGGGCCGGTGAGCTTTGAGCATTTCGCCCGCAACCTGAACCGTTCCGGCGTCTCGGTGACGCTGGAAGACAGCATTGTGCCGGGCACCAATGTGGACTTGGAGCTGGTGTTGCCCAACCACGTGGTGCACGCGCAGGGCAAGGTGGTGCGCAACTACACTTATCGGGTGAAAGGTTCCATGAAGATCTCCAACGGAATCCGCTTCGACGCGATTGCGCCTACCGACCAGGATGAAATCTCCAAATATCTTTTCTGGGAGATTGCTCCCAAAGAAGGAGAACTGCTGAGCCTGACGCAGGCCAGCCGCACAGGAGAACAGGCATGAAAGTCCGCTTGATGGTATTGGCAGGTTTTCTTCTGCAGGTGGCCGGTGCGCTGGGTACTTCAGGTGTAGCACAGGCGCAAGAGTCTAGCGCAACGCTTTATGAACGCGCCAGCCGGCTGGAGGCGCAAGGGAAGTGGCAGGAAGCCGTTCCGTTGCTGGAGCAAGTAGTGAAGCAGGAGCCTACGAATTCGGCAGCGCTGTACAAACTCGGTTCGATGAAGAGCTGGCAAGCCGGTGGCCGCAATGAAGCTCTCGGCCTGCTGCTTCGCGCCTGCGACTTGAGCAGCGGCAACCCGGACTATTGCAGCGCGTACGCAGAACTTCTGAGCTGGAATTCGCAAACCCGGAGTGAGGCCGTCACGCGCCTGCAGCAGATTCTGGCGGCGCATCCGGAAGCGGTCTCCGCGCGGCTGCGTTTGGCGCAGATTTGGAGTTGGAGTGACGCCACGCGGCCGCAAGCCGTAGAGCTTTACGAACAGGGCCTGAAACGCGATCCGGAGAACGTTGATCTGCTGGTTGGTTCAGCCGACGTGCTTTCGTGGTCCAGCGCCGGACGCGCCAAGGCGATGGTCCGCTACGACCAGGCGCTGCAGGAGAATCCAGACGAAGTACGGGCCCTTACCGGCAAAGCGCAGTTGCTTTCCTGGCGAGGTCTCAGCAATGAAGCTCTGGTCCTGTATGATCGAGCGCTGGCCAAGGACCCGAAGAATGTCGCAGCCCTGCGGGGCAAAGCAGAGATCCTGAACTGGAAAGGCCACTACGCGGAAGCGCGTTCACTGGCGCAGCAAGCTCAGGCCGTGGAGCCGGCGGACGCCCGGGCACGCCTGGAGTTGGCGCGGGCTGACGTTGGCCTGCACCGGTATGTAGAAGCGCGCCAGGCCATCGCCGACGTGAGCGGCACCGTGGGTCCGGGCTTTGTGGATACCAAGCAGGACATCCATCGCGGCCTGGGGACGTATGTGGAACTGGGCTACGCTGACCGGCGCGAACACGACCTGGCCTACGATCGTTTCGCCTTGTCGTTGTCCACGCCGTTAACGCCCGGTAACCGGCTTACGTTCAGTTACCGGCCAGCGCTGTTTGACGCCGGCGTCCAAGGCTTCAATACCAATTACTTTGCCGCGGGTCTCGACTCCGAAGTCAGTGACAAATTCACCAGTCATTTTCAGGTAGGCGCAGAGACCTTCAACAACGCGCCTTACAATCTTGACGCCGGAATGGACCTGCGTTACAAGCCCGTTCCTTCCACGGTGCTGAAGTTCGCTTTTCTTCGCCAGCCGGTGGAGGAGTCGTTGCTCTCGCGCCGCGGATTTGATGTGGGCGGCCTCTTTCTGGGACAGGTCCGCACCAACCTGGCATCGGTGGGCGCCAGCTATTACAACTCCGCGCACAAGTACGACCTCTCGCTCGACTATACGGACGGCGTTTACACCGGACAGCATCTCGATGCCAATCGCCGCTACTCGATTGAGGGACAGATCGGCAAAGCGTTCCACAGTGATCGTCCGTACGTGCGCGTGGCGTATGGCGTGAACTACACCAGCTTTGATCACGATGCTGACATCCAGCCCAGCCTGCCGCTCTCCAGCAAGACCGGCGGTTACTTCAGCCCGACACGTTATCTGCTGAACCAGGGTATTTTGACCTTGTCGCACCACTTCCCGCATAACGTGGGATGGGACGCGACGGCCACCGCAGGCGTGCAGAACGTGCAGACGGACACGGCTTCCTTCAGCAACGCGCAGTTTGCCAACAGCGCGGGCACGCACTTCTTCTGGCGGGCCACGCCGATGAACGACCTGACGTTGGGTTACGACTATCTGAACGTCTACAACGCGTTCCACAGGCACCTGTATCAGTTCACATGGCGTCATTACTTCTAGACAAAGCGGCAACCCAGAAATCAGCCAACGGCAAGCAGCTTGAGCGCCGTCCGCAGCTCTCCGGCGAAGAGCCGGACCGGCTGGGGCTGGAGCGCGGGTTGGCGCTGATGGTAATCCTGGTGGCTGCCGCGTACCTGCGCATGCGCAGCCCGCTGTACAACACCGCTTACATGGATGAATCCGTGTATGTGGTGTACGGGCGGATGTTCCTGGCGCACCATTTTGAAGCGCCGATGGACACGCCGTTGCAATGGACCTTTGGCTGGTATTTGTGGCCGGCCATGGCCGCCATCGCTGACCGCATCGCCGGCTTGGTGGGCCTGCGTGAACTGGCCGCCGCCATGGGGACGCTGACCGTCGCTGCGACCTATGGTTTCGCCAGCCGCGTGTTTTCCAAACCCGTGGGGTTGGGCGCGGCCGCGGTGATGGCCATCCTGGGACCGGCGGTGTTGGTTTCCCGCATCGCTACCCGCGACTCTGGCTCCATCTGCTTTTTTGCGCTGGCACTCTGGGCTTTTGCCTGCGCATGGCAGGAAAACAAGAAACGCCACTGGGCCCTGGCAGCGTTGCTGTTGTTCGCGGCATTCTTGTGCAAGTACCTGGTCGCGATCTATTTCCCGCTCCTGGTCATTCTGGCGTTGTGGAAGGGCCGTAGCAAGGCGGCGCTGATCTTCGCCTTGCCGCTGTTCGCCGCGTGCGCGGCTTACTGGACGCTGCATTCGTCCGATCTGCTGCATCTGCTGCGCTATGGTTCCGGGTACAGCTCTTTGCGCGCGCCCGATGCTCTCGCTATCTATGTATTCTCCCGCTGGGACTTCTGGTTGCTGGCGTGGCTGAGCGTGATGGCCTTCGGCGAGAAACAATGGCGCGCTCGCGTGGCGTGGATGTGGGTGGGAGCCGTGTTGATGCTGGGGTTCCAGTGGCAGTCGCACGCTGACTACGACTATTGGAAGCACGTGAATTACGCCATGCTTTTTCTGGCGCCGGCCGCCGTCGCCGGAGCCGTGTTCCTGGTCCGCCAGTTCGTGCCGCACAACCATGGCACGCAGTTGGTTTGGGGAACGTCCGCCGTCCTGGCGCTGGCGTTGGGCGCCGGCTTGCTGGGCAAAGTACAGAGCTTTGAGCAGTTCGTTTTCTGGCCCAACGTTGGTCCGGTGCTGGCGTATTTTGAAGGGCGCCTCACCCCGCAGGACCGCGTGCTAGTGGACGATACGGTGTTTCGTTATTACTTCCATCCGCCTCTGGGCCAGGGCCAGATTACTGATCCCATGTACTTCTCTTATCACGACGCCGCGGGCCAGAGGATTACCGGGGCCGAAGCGTACCAGGCAGCGGTCCGGGAAAATGCTTTCAATTACGTAATCCTGGATGGCGGCATGGGCGGGGAAGCGCAGAGCATGGACGCGGCGATCCGCCCGTTACTCGTCGGTTATCAATTGCAGATGCGCGCACTGGACCCGACCCTTGGCCACGCTATTGAGATTTACGCGAGGCCGGCCACCGCCGAGGCCGCTGCTTCAGCGCAAGCTTCGCCGGCGGGTACGTCAAGCATCCGCATTCTGGCGCCGGCAAGCGGCTCGACGGTCAGCGGCAAGGAGATGACGCTGGAAGGCATCGCCAACGGCGCGCAAGCCGGGTGGTACGTCCAGGTGGAAGTGTTTACTGACAATTGGCATCCGCAGGGTGACGCGGTGGCCATTGCCCCGGATGGAACGTTTCACCAGAAAATCTCTCTCGCCGGGGAAGGCCAGCAACAGTGCTTTCACCTGGTGCGTGCGCGTCTGAGCGATGCCCGCGGTAACTCGCGCGCGGTGGCGCTCAACTACGGCATTGCCCGCGCGGGCGGCGAGTGTACAACCGCAGTTCAGGCGCACTAAGTTTTGGCGGCGGATAAGGACCTTCCATCACCGCCCGCAAGTCGGTTTCCCCAACAGGGTTTTCGCGCTACCATAGCCGGCATGTTTCCGGGCGATACCAAACTTCACTTGCTGCATGACGACACCTTCCGCCGGCTGTGCCGCGCCCGCGACCTGCTGGCCGCCAGCTACCGGACTCCCATCGCTCTGGACCAGGCGGCCGGCGAAGCCTGCTACTCCGCGTTTCACTTTCATCGCCTGTTCTCCGCTGCATTCGGCGAAACGCCGCATGATTTCCTCACGCGCCGCCGCATGGAGTACGCCAAGAGGCTCCTGGCGTCGGGCGAGATGACGGTCACCGAGGTCTGCCTGGAAGCCGGCTACGGCAGCCTGGGGTCATTCAGCGCCAAGTTCCACGCCACGGTGGGCCGCTCGCCGGTTGAGTACCAGCGCGAGGTGCGGCGGATGTTTGGCTACATGGCTCCATGGCGGATCGTTGCCATGCCGATGTGCTATCTCAGCAGTTTCGGAATTCCAGACTGAACAGCAAGAATTGAGAAGCAACCGTCCGCGCGGCTCGGGTAGATTGTTGCCCAGGAGGCAAGATCATGATTCAGCGCATGGCGCACACCGCGATTTTCGTCATGGACCAGGACATCGCCAAAGACTTCTACGTCAACAAGCTGGGGTTCGAAGTCAGAATGGATGAATCCATGCCCAATGGTTTTCGCTGGCTCACCGTGAGTCCCAAAGGCCAGACCGACCTGCAGATCATCCTGATGAAGGTGGTTCCGTCGCCGAAGGAAATTGATCCGCATCGCCAGAAGATCAAGCCTGAGGACGTTGACACGATCCGCGAGCTGATGAAGAAAGGCGCGTTCGGCGCCGGCGTCTTCCAGACGGCCGACTGCCGCAAGACCTACGAGGAGCTGAAAGCCAAGGGCGTGGAGTTTCTTTCGCCGCCGAAAGACCAGTTTTACGGTGTGGAATGCGTGTTCAAAGATCCGTTTGGCAACTGGTTCAGCATGACGCAGCCCAAAAATGCTTAGGCGGCTTGAGTGTCTTTGAATAGCAACAATGAACGCGGCCGCGGCAGTTAGCGCCCGGCGGCGAGTTTGAGCAGGTTGCGGAAGCGGTCAGTCTGTTCTTTGTCTTCTGGGTTGGTGCTCAGAAACTCCACGCCGTAGTAGTAGCCGCGGCGGTGGCGTATTACACCCGGAGCGCGGACGGGGCCGCTGGAGTAGGGCGGAGTGAACTCGACAAACACCTTGTCGTCGGCGCGAAGTTCAATGCCGGCAAACACCAGCATGCCGCCGTCACTGATGTCGTTGGCGCGTGCTTCACTGATGCGGGTGTTTTCATCCCGGGCAACGATGAGGCGAATCGGGAGATTCAGCCGGTAGCGCTGCCAGCGCCTGAAGATGGCCCTTTCCTGCGCGGGTTTCATGGTCATTGGGGGTACTGTCCGTGTGCGCGCCTGGGTTGCCATGGAAAGATCATAACGTTCCAGCCGCCGGTCCGAAAGTTACAGAAGTCCCGAACCGGTTTGAGTCCCTTGAAACTTGCTTTAGGTTCGGTTCAAGCTTGTGCAAAACCGCACATCGAAAACCCCTCATACAATCCCCCGGTAAGCTGAGGGACGGGCCCAGCATCATCGGCTAGCGGAAGCGTTTATCCATCTGAACCGGAAGGACTTATCTGGCGCCACCATTGGGAAATAATAAGGATACAGGGGGCCAAACAGCCTGGAGCCAGAAGGGTGCAGCCGGGATCCGTCCGAGGTCTTTCGCGCGAGAATTCTTACAACAGATACCTTAGAGCACAGCGATGACAAGATCTCGTGCTGCCATTGTAAAGCCTTTTGCCGACTGAATGCGCGGAGGCCGCGAAGTTTGTTTGAGTATCATTCTGGGAATAGAGCGATACAGTGGCAATGCGCCGCAGGCTGGTGTTTTTGAATAAAGATAGTTTGGTGGACCTGGTCGGGATCGAACCGACGACCTCTTCCATGCCATGGAAGCGCGCTCCCAACTGCGCCACAGGCCCACGCTGTATCCTTCTATTCTCGCCGAGGCGGCAAAAATCGTCAAACGGAAGCTTGACCGTGGGAGTCCAAGCAGTGTGAAGGGCTTTATTTGTGGCAAACTGAAACTATTCAGGCGTTATTTTCGTCTTTCAAACAGGGGGAGAAGTTATAAACTCTCAACGGACTTACCTGAAACCCGACTGATGGAATCCCCTACCCCACGCCGCCGCCCCATTGCGCTCAAAGAGCCGACGCTGATTGCGCTGGAGACCCTGCGCACGCACAAACTTCGTTCCTTCCTGACATTGCTGGGGATGATTCTTTCGGTGGCCACGCTGCTGGTGGTGGTGGCGCTGGTGGCGGGCAGCAACAAGTACATCGCTGACAAAGTTGCGAATTTCGGGGCCAATGTCTTTCTGATCACGCAGTACCCCATCATTACCAACCAGGAGCAGTTCAACAAGCTGCAAAAGACCAACAAAAAAATCACCTGGGAAGACTACGAGTTCGTTCGCGATAACATGAGTCTGGCCAAGAACGTGGGCTTCCGGCAGGGCCGGCTGGCCAAGTCCAAGTACCAGACCAAAGACCTGGAAGACGTGCGCATTCTGGGCGTGACGGCCAACATGGGCGAGATCGGGCTGCAGGAACCGGAGTTCGGCAGGTACGTCACGGACGCAGACAATGAACACCGCGCCGACGTGGCGATGATCGGCCACGAATTGGCCAAGCGTTTGTTTGAAGGCACTGATCCGCTGGGCAAAGCGGTGCTGCTGGACGGCAAGCCTTACGAAGTAGTGGGCGTGGCGAAAGAACTGGGTACCACGTTCGGACAATCGCAAGACCAGTTTGCCGTCATCCCGGTGATGACCTACCGCAAGTTTTACGGCACCCAGGAGAGCGCTTCCATCCAGATCCAGGCGGTAAAGCAGGAATGGATGCCGGCGGCGGAAGATGAAGCAAAGCAACTGATGCGCGCGCATCGCCACATCAAGCCGAAAGACGACGATAACTTTGGACTGATTGAGCCCTCGTCGGTGATGGGGCTGTGGCAGAACCTGACGGGAACGCTGGCCAATGCTTCCGTGGGCATCGTTTTGATCTTTGTGCTGATCGGCGGAATCGTGGTGATGAATATCATGCTGGCCAGCGTGACGGAGCGCACGCGGGAAATCGGCGTACGCAAATCGCTGGGCGCAACGCGGCGCGACGTGCTGCTGCAATTCATGGTGGAAGCCTCAGTGATGTCCGGGGTGGGCGGGGTCATCGGCGTGGCCGTGGCTTTCGTCATCGCGTTCCTGATTGGCGCCCTTACGCCGGTGCCGATGAGAGTGCCGCTTTTCGCGGTGCTCGGCTCGGTGATCTTTTCCAGTGCCGTTGGACTGTTTTTCGGCGCGTATCCGGCGTTCAAGGCCTCCAAACTCAATCCTATCGAAGCGCTGAGGTTTGAGACCTAAGCCATGATGCGATCAAAACTGCTTGCGGAAAATGTCAGGATGGCGCTGGAAACCATTCGCACACATAAGGTGCGTTCGTTCCTGACGGTGCTGGGCGTGGTGGTAGGGGTGGCGGTGGCCATTGTGGTGGCGTCCATCCTGATTGGTTTTGAGAGCAACGTGCAGGCGTCGCTGAACGAATTTGGCGTCAATAATCTGTGGGTGTTCCGTTTTGATTTTGGGTTTCACGCCCGGCTGTCGGCGGAAGAACGCCAGCGCAAACCGTTGACCATGGAGGACGCCATGGCCATCCGCGATGAATGTCCGGCGGTGAAGAACGTAAGCGTTTCAGTGTTTCAGCGCCAGGGGCAGGGACCGCAGCCGCAGCGGATTGCCCGCTACAAAGGCAAGGAACTTACGCTGAACAATTTCTACGGAGGCATCCCCAGTTACGTGGAAGTGGACAACGGGGCCATTGCAGACGGCCGGTTCTTCGGCGAAGCCGAAGACCTGCATCGCGCTGACGTGGTAGCGCTGGGAGCTGACGTGGCCAAAGCCCTGTTTCCCAACGAAAGCGGCGTGGGCCGGCAGATCCAGATTGACGGCAACACCTACACGGTGATCGGCGTCTTTGAGAAGAAGAAGAACACCACGCTGGGCGGCGGCGATGATGACGTGATCATTCCGTACCGCACCTACCGCAAGCGCTATCCCCTGGACGATGAGCACTTCATCTCCGCCATGGCGTATCCGGGGATGAAATCAGTAGCGGAAGACCAGATCCGCGGCCTGCTGCGCATGCGCCGCCGCGTGCCGGCGGACAAGCCGGACAGCTTCGGCATTAGCAGCGCAGAACAGCTGGGCCAGCAGTTCCGCGACATTTTGGCCAACATTGTTCTGCTGATTGTGGCCGTGGTGTCCATTGGCCTGCTGGTAGGCGGCGTGGGCGTGATGAACATCATGCTGATGTCGGTGACCGAGCGCACGCGCGAGATCGGCGTACGCAAGGCGCTGGGCGCGCGCAAACGCGATATCAGCATGCAATTCATCACTGAAGCCATGACGCTGACCGGGGCCGGCGGAATCATCGGCGTACTGATTTCGCTGGGCATCAGCTTCCTGATGCGCGCCTTGAATTTCCCCTCGCTGGTACCGGTCTGGGCGGTGGTGGTGGGAGTGATCGTCTCCTGCAGCGTGGGCCTCTTCTTTGGCATCTACCCGGCGATGAAGGCTGCGCGGCTGGACCCGGTGATCGCCCTCAGATACGAATAAGTCATAAATTTTCAGAAAGTTGAAACTTTTTCAGGCCCCCATCCGTCCCTTATATGTAAGGCCCTGACTTCCAGGGAAAACTTCGGCCAAAAGCATCCCATGCCCATAGTTCCACTGCCGCGAAGAGGTGTATCGCTGAGGGAACCGGCGCTGATCGCGCTGGAAACCCTGCGCTCGCATAAACTGCGTTCCTTTCTCACCCTGCTGGGCGTCATCCTTTCCGTTTCCACGCTGATCGTGGTGGTTTCCATGGTGGAGGGAACCAACAAGTACGTAGCGGACAAGATCGCCAACTTCGGCTCCAACGTCTTTCTGGTGATGCGGTTTCCTTTGATTACCAGCACGGAGATGTTTGTGAAGCTGCAGCGCACCAACAAGGACGTGACCTGGGAAGATTACGAGTACGTTCGCGACAACATGACTCTGGCCCAGGAAGTGGGACTGGAAGTGCGCCGCAATGGCAAGGTCAAGTACAAGACGGAGACCATTGAGGACGTCAGCGTACGCGGCGTCACGGCCAACATCGGCGAAATTGACGTGGAGGAGCCGGAGTTCGGCCGCTACATGACGGATGCCGACAACGAACATCGCTCCAGCGTGACGATGATCGGCTTTGACGTGGCGAAGCGTTTTTTTGAAGGCACCGACCCTCTGGGCAAGACGCTTTACATAGACGGCGAAGCTTACGAAGTGGTGGGCGTGGCCAAGGCCCTGGGCTCCACGTTTGGCCAGTCGCAGGACAGCTTTGTTTACATTCCCATCCACACCTGGCGCAAAGTTTACGGCAGCAATGTCAGCATGAACATCAATGTCAAAGCGCTGGCTGCGGACCTGATGCAGCCTGCGGAAGACGAAGCCCGCATGCTGATGCGCGCGCGCCGCCACCTGGGCCCGAAGGAGGCAGACAACTTCGGCATCCTGGAACCGTCTGCGCTCATGGAGCTGTGGACCAACCTGACCGGCACGCTGGCCACCGGTTCCATCGGTGTAGTGTTCGTCTTTCTGGTTATCGGCGGCATTGTGATTATGAATATCATGCTGGCCAGCGTGACCGAACGCACGCGTGAAATTGGCGTGCGCAAGTCGGTGGGCGCCACACGCCGCGACGTGCTCTTGCAGTTCCTGACGGAGGCGGGCGTAATGTGCGCGATCGGCGGCGTGGCTGGGGTGCTGCTGGCCTTCGCCATCTCTTTTGCCATCACTCACCTGACACCCTTCCCCATGCAATTGCCGATCCGCTGGGTCTTTATCGGCGTTTCTGTGGCCACAGGGATCGGTGTGATTTTCGGCGTTTATCCCGCGTACAAAGCGTCCAAGCTTGATCCGATTGAAGCATTGAGGTTTGAGGCATGAAGTATACCCACATGCTCTTTGAAGACATGAAGATGGCGCTGGAAACCGTCCGGACGCACAAGGTGCGCTCTTTTCTCACGGTGCTGGGGGTGGTGATCGGGACCATGGTGGCCATTGTGGTGGCGTCCATGTTGCTGGGCGTACAGAAAAACGTGCAGGATTCGCTGAATGAGTTCGGTGTGGACAATCTTTTTATTTTCAAATTTGATCCCGGCATCCATTTTGGGAGGCTCAGCCCGGAAGAGCGGACGCGGAAACCCATCACCTTCGATGACGGCATGGCCATTCGCGACAATCTGCCGGCGATCAAGGAAGTTGTGGTGGAGGCGCTGCCCCATATTGGCGATGGTCCGCAGCCCATCCGCACCGCGCGCAATAAAGGCCACGAGCTGGTCAACATACTTTTCCGCGGCGTCACCTCAAGTTATGCCGACGTGGTCAACGGCCGCATGAAAGATGGCCGGTTTTTTACCGACATGGAAGATCTCCATCGCGCCGACGTGGTGGTGCTGGGTTTTGACGCGGAGAAGGCGCTCTTCCCCGACGAAAAAGCAGAAGGCCAGCAGTTGCTGGTGGACGGCAATCTCTACAAAGTGATTGGCGTCTTCCAGAAAAAGAAGAATACTCTCAACGCCGCGGGCGACGTGGAAGTGCTCATTCCTTACCGGACGTATAAGAAGCACTATCCCAAGGACGACGAGGGGATCGTCATCGCGATGGCGCGGCCGGGGATGAAGACCATCGCCGAAGACGAGGTGCACAGTCTGCTGCGCATGCGCCGCCGCGTGCCGCCGGGCAAGCCGGACAACTTTGGCGTGAGCAGCGCGGAGGAACTGGGCAACCAGTTCGCGGACATCATGAGCAAGATCCTCCAGTACGTGATCGGCGTGGTCTCCGTGGGACTGCTGGTGGGCGGCGTCGGCGTGATGAACATCATGCTGATGTCGGTCACGGAGCGCACGCGTGAGATCGGCGTGCGCAAAGCCATCGGCGCGCGGCGACGCGACATCAGTTTCCAGTTCATCACGGAGGCCATGACGCTCACCGGCATCGGAGGTATTCTTGGCGTGTTGCTGTCCCTACTGATCAGCTTTCTGATGCAGTTGGCGCATTTTCCCTCATCGGTGCCGATGTGGGCCGTGGTGCTTGCCGTAGGCGTGGCCAGCAGCGTGGGATTGTTTTTTGGGATTTACCCGGCGATGAAGGCCGCGCGTCTGGACCCGGTGATTGCGCTGAGGTACGAATAAAGCAGCCCTTAGCTTTTAGCCATTAGCTCTTAGCCGTTTCTCTTAATCCCGAGCGCAGCGAGGGATCCCTATCATCACGAAATATCTCAGAGAAAAAATCATGGCTGACCGGTGGGCACCGGGCATCCACTTTTTGTCTGTCAACGATCGGGAATTTTGCAGCTTCGCGGTGTCGCAAGCGATAGGGATCTCTCCCCTTCGGCTCCGCTCAGGGGCGAGATTTCAGAGAAAGCTAGCAGTCGGCATCATCACCTTCACCACGAACATACCCATACGGACAATGCCTGCATCCTGAACGGCAACAGTAGCCGCGGCGGAGGAGATACTTTGCGGTGAAGACCCAGTTGCCGTTTTCCATGTAGTAGTCCTCGCCCAGCACCAGCTCTTCGCCTGAGCTCATGAGCGGCCTGCGATGCTCAGCGGGGCAGGGCTTGGATTAGCAGATCCAGGATTTTCCACCAGCACGCCATCCTTAAAGCTGACGCAGCGGCCGGAGATGGCGGGGACGCGCTCACCGGGCACGATGATGCCGGCCAGGTTGAGCGGATCGGCAGCGGAGACGGTGATGACTTCACCGGTGGGTGGCAGGTTCTTGAGGCTGCGCAGGGTCTCCACCGCGATGGGCAGCGCGAACTGTTCGCCGAGGAAGCCGCTGATGAACCGTCCGCCGCGGATTTCGCCGCGGTCTTCCATGCGGCGGAAAGTGATGAGCAGATCACGCCAGCGCGGCAGAATGCTCTCGCGGACGAGCAACTCGCGGAAGACCACACCGTAGCGGTCGAGAAGCATTTTGGCGACGGATTCCAGGGCGCGGGCCGGGTCGTCGTCAGGCAGCGGGTAGAGCAGGGACCAGCGGCCGGTGCTGTGGCGAGGGCGGTTGGTCTTGCCGCTGCCGTGTCCGGCGCGACGCTTGGGATCAATGAGTGAGCGCAGGTTGTCAAAGCCATCGGCGGTGACCAGACCGGCGGCGACCAACTCCCACAGTCCGGTTTCGACCTCAGCTTTCAGGCGCGCCGCGCCGCGGACAATGTCAGCAAAGAACGATGCGCCGCGCGACCGCAGAAATTCCAAAACTTCGCGAGCGGTGGGCGATAGGCCTTTGATCTCCTGTTCGGCTTCCTGGTGGGCGGAACGGACGCTGGGCAGGGCCATCCAGTCAGCGTCGTCGCGGACAAAGAAGGTGATGGGCGCAACGCTGGTGGGGACCACGCGGCGTTTGCCTTCGGTAGAGTCGTCCAGCATCGCGGGATGCGGGGAGAGGCGTCCCCAGCCGACGGCGCCGGTGAGGCAGAGGTTGTCGAGGAATTTTGGGTCGTAGTCGCCCACGCGTCGGGCGAGGACCTGGCGCTCCCAGGCGCTGGCGGGAATTTCAAAGCCCTGAAGCTGGCGCAGGATTTGCAGCGTGCCGCGTTCGTTGCGCAATTGCGAACCCGGAGCAACGTGCTGCCAGCGCAGGAGCCAGCGCATGAAAACCGCGGCGGTGACTGGTTCGATCTGCTTGCGCAGCGTCCCCAGGGTGAGGCGGTGAATGCGGGCCAGTAAACGTCTTTCGCACCATTGTTGTTCGCTGGTGTCGAGTTTTTCAAAATTGCCGCGCAGGATGAGGCCGGAAGCTTCAATTCGCAGCAAGGTGTTTTCAACGTCGTTTGCGGGCAGGCGCAGGAAACTGGCAGCGGCAGAAGCGGTAACGGGACCGAGATGCGACAGCCATCCGGTGAGCATGGTTTTGAGGCAGTCGTCTTTGGAAGGGGCGTCGCCGGGGAGTTCGGGGAGATCAGTTTCAAATTGAGCGTCGGGGTAGATGGTGCGGAAAGCCTTGGCTTTTTCGGCGGAGAGCCAGAACCAGACACCATGGTCATCACCACCAGGCACAGGCAGGAGTGCCTGTGCCACACGAGTGTCGTAGTTCGTCGAGAGTGGATTTACTTCAGCATTGTTCAGCGCAGCCGAGGGCGGCTGCGGTCCACTCTGATCAGAAAACCCCACTGGCGAGGCCGGCTGCGCTCCACTCGTGTTGTGCTGCGGAGATCCATCTGCGCCCAAAGAAGGCACAGGCAAGAGTGCCTGTGCCACACGATCATGGTTGGTCGCTGAGTTCGGATTTACGTCAGCATCATTGAGGGCACGCGAGGGCGGCTGCGGTCCATTCGTCTTTAGGTCAGGAGTTCCAGTTGGACTTAAAGCAGGCACAGGCAAGAGATCCTCCACCCCATCGCACGAAGCGCGCGACGGGGACCCCGGTGCCTGTGCCACACGAGTGTCGTTAGTGGGCAAGGGACGTCCTGCTGCGACATCCTTCTCAATGAGAGACACAGCCGAGGGCGGCTGTGCCACACGGTGTTCGTGGACCCAAGCTCTTGTAGCACGATTCGATTCACGAAGGCGTGCGAAGAAGGGCAGCCAGGTTTCGGCGGAGGGACGGCCGTCTGGGGCGCGGAAGTCTTCGGGTAGAGCGATGAGCGTGTGCAGCGTGTCGGCCAGTTCGTCGGCATCGCGGACGTCAGGCCAGGCGTCGGCACGGACTTCCTCGATGGCCGCAGGATCCAAGCCGCCCACTTCTTTGAGCACGGCTTCGGGCAGTGCGCGACGCAGTTCGACGGCGCGGGCACGGCGTTCTTCGAGAGGCGCGTCGTCCAGGAAGGTGTAGGGGTTGCTGTTGAGGATCTCGTGCGAGAACACCGACGGTACCGGCGTGTCCACCGCAATGCATTTGATCTCGCCGGTGCGGATGCGGCGCAGCACGTTCTTAAGGCCGTTGAGGTCCATGGCTTCCTGGAAAATATCTTTCATGACCTCGCGGATCAGGGGATGGTCGGGGACCTGAATGGGGCCGTCAACATTTTCCTGGCAGGCGGCGGCGTCAGGGAAGACGTTGGCCAGCAGGTCGGCGGAGCGCGTGCGCTGGATCTGGAGCGGAATTTTTTTGCCGTTCCAGTAACGGGTGAGGGCCAGAGCGCGGTTGGCGTCCCAGCGCCAGCGGGTTTCGAGCAGCGGCGAGAGCAGCGCGGCCTGCTGCAGGACTTCTTTCACGGTGTTTTCGTGGAGGAAGTTGAAGACGGATTCCAGGGGGAAGCTGTGCTGCTCCGCCAGGGCGATGTTCACGCCGTTGTCGGTGGCGGCGGCCTGGAGCTCGAAGTTAAACGAGACGCAGAAACGCTTGCGCAGCGAGAGTCCCCAGGCTTTGTTGATGCGCGTGCCAAACGGAGCATGGACGATGAGCTGCATGCCTCCGCCTTCATCAAAGAAGCGCTCAGCGATGATGACATCAGCGGTGGGGACAGCGCCCAGCACGGCGCGTCCGGCGACGATGTATTCAATGGCCTGTTCGGCGCCGGAATCGTCGAGCCCGCATTCGCGCTTGAGCCACTCCACGGCGTTGAGGACTTCCGGCGACTTCTGATTGACAAAACCCGGTACAGTGTTGGGCGTGAGGTCACTGATTTTCTGGCGAAGTTCGCCGACTTGCGCGGACAGCTCTTCCGTGCGGCCCGGAGCCTCGCCCAGCCAGAAAGGAATCGAAGGCGGAGCGCCGTGCGCGTCTTCGACGAGTACGCGTCCGGATTCGATTTTGCGGATGCGCCAACTGGTGTTGCCCAGCAGCACCACGTCGCCTTTCATGCTCTCAATGGCAAAGTCTTCATGCAGGGTGCCGACCATGGCGCCTTCCGGCTCGGCAATCACCGTATAAAGGTTGGTTTCCGGGATGGCGCCGCCGTTCATGATGGCCACCATGCGCGCGCCGCGGCGGGCTTTGAGCTTTTTGTTCACGCGGTCGCGGTAGAGATAGGCGCCGAAGCGTCCGCGCTGCGAAGCGATGCCGTCAGAGAGCATGACCAGCAGGTCGTCATAGTCTTTGCGGGTGAGATGGCGATAGGGATAAGCACGCAGCGCCAGCGCGAAGAGCTCGTCTTCATCCCATTCTTCGGCAGAGCAGGCGGCCACCATCTGCTGGGCCAGGATATCCAGCGGACATTCGGGAATGATCAACCGGTCCAGCTCGCCCTGATGAATGCAGCGGATGAGCGCGGAACATTCAATGAGCTCGTCGCGCGTGGTAGGGAAGAAGCGGCCTTTGGGGACGGCGCCGCGCCAGTGGCCGGCGCGTCCAAAGCGCTGCAGGGCGGCGGCGATGGAGCGCGGCGAGCCGATCTGCAGAGCCAGGTCCACGAAGCCGATATCAATGCCGAGTTCGAGCGACGCCGTGGCCACCAGGACTTTCACTTCGCCATTCTTGAGTTTGTTTTCGGCGTCCAGGCGGAGCTTGCGGGCCAGGCTGCCGTGGTGCGCGGCGACCTGGTCTTCGCCCAGACGCTCCGCCAGATTGAAAGCCACGCGCTCGGCTAGGCGCCGCGTGTTCACAAACAGCAAAGTTGAGCGATGCTCCTGAACGAGCTGGGTGATGCGGTCATAGACTTCGTCCCAGAGATCGTTGCTGGCAACGGGGCCAAGCTCCTGGCCGGGAACTTCAATAGCTAGATCGAGCGTGCGCTTGTGGCCGATGTTGACGACGACTGGCTCCGGCTGGTTGTTGCCGGTGAGATAGTGGGCGACCACTTCAATCGGCTTTTGCGTGGCTGAAAGCCCGATGCGCACGGAGCGCCGGCCGGTCAGGGCGTCCAGCCGCTCCAGAGAAAGCGTCAAGTGGGCGCCGCGTTTGTCGTCGGCCACCGCGTGGATTTCGTCCACAATCACGGTCTTCACGTCCTTCAGGACGTTGCGGCTGCGCTGAGCGGTCAGCAGTATGTAGAGCGATTCGGGCGTGGTAACCAGGATATGGGGCGGGCGCCGCAGCATGGCCTGGCGTTCATGCGTGAGCGTGTCGCCGGTGCGGACGGCGACGCGAATCTGCGGCATGAGCAGGCCCTTTTGTCCGGCCAGCGCGGTGATTTCGGCGAGCGGGCCCTCCAGATTTTTCTGAATGTCGTTGCTCAGGGCCTTGAGCGGGGAAATGTACAGGATTTCCGTGCAGTCCTGGAGGCCGCCGGTGAGAGCCTTGCGGACCAGGGAGTCAATACACGCCAGAAATGCGGCCAGGGTCTTGCCGGAACCGGTGGGCGCGGAGATGAGGGTGGTGCGTCCAGCAAGAATGTGCGGCCAGCCCTGTTCCTGCGGCTCAGTGGGTGTGCCGAACTTGCTGACAAACCACTCCTGTACCACGGGATGGGCCCAGGCAATGGGGGATACAGATGACATCATGCTATTGTACCGGACGTTCGTAAATGTTTCGCTAACGATTTTGACCCATACCGGCGGCTGCGTCCCGCGCTCTCTTCGTCGCGAAGAATTTCGTCCGCGTTTTCCACAGGGCGATCAGGAGTTGCCCCAGCCGCAGTGCAAAAACTGATTACCATGGTACCGATTTGGTACATGGCGAGAAGCCCACCACAAACCTGCGTCCATCTGCTCTCTTAGGATGTACTAATTTCTGGCGCGGATGTACTTGTACCAATTGATTCAGGCTGTTAGTCTCCATGACACAAATTGACACACAAAGCCGCCACGCTTCCGGAAACGTCTAAGGGTCAAAAAAAAATGAACTCAAGGAAAAAAAATGAGCGACCTTTCGAACCGGCTGAACCGGCTGACGCAGGAACTCCGTGCTCTGCGGCTGCAGTTGCAATGGAATACTTTTAGACGCTCCAGTCCGAGTGATCAATCACACACGCTCAACCAGTTGCTGAATGCCGGCATGGTTGAAGACTTGAAAGAACTCACCGAGCAGTTAAGCCATTTTTTCTGGTCGTACATAGATTCCGCGGCACAGAACGCAGGTCCTGAAGTTGATTTCGCGCAGCAGAGCAAGCAGGTGGCGCGAGTCACCGAGTTGCTGCGCACGTTGCGCGAATCGTCATGCCCGTCGCCCAGCCAGCTTGGGTTTGTGGCCCGCGTCACGCTGACGGTTGACCGGCATCTGGAATCGCAAGCCAAAGATCAAAGTCTGCAATTGGAACGCACCGCATAATTTTCTCGTGACTGCTGTCCGTGCCGGCGAGCGCAAGCAAGTCTGGCAGCGGAGCAGCCTTCCCCCGGCGGCGGGAGAACGCGCGTGCGGACTCCCGCCTGCAAATTTCCTGAGAATCTCCATTTCTCTTCCACACTAGCGTTCGTGGGTCAGTCTGGGACTATGTTGTCCTCTTTGGGCTGTCATGCTGAAGGGCATCGAGCCGGAACCATGCGAGGCGAGAACGCATCGGAGTTCCTACCTACGAATCGGCCATTCGTTCTTCGGTTCGACGAGGCGTATGTGAGAACGCTCTGATGCAGCAAGGCGGGGAGAAGATTCTCGCGGTCCTTCGACTACGCGACGCCACGCTGCGCAGCGTCGCTCCGCTCAGGATGACATGTCTTGAGGTAGATCGTGGATACTGACTGTCACACTCATCTCGTCGTGGTACGGGGCCGCGGCGCTGGAGTACAATTTCAGCCCTATGCTAAAGCACATCCGCTGGGCTGACGTTGAAGTTGAAAAACTGAATCCGCTCTTTGACCGCCAGATGATTACCGGCGAGAACCTGATGCTGGCGCGTATCCGCCTGCAGAAGGGAAGCGTGGTGCCGGAGCACAGCCATGTGAACGAGCAGCTCACTTACATTGTGGAGGGCGCGCTGAAGTTTTGGATTGACGGCAAGGAGCTGGTCGTCCGCGCGGGCGAGGTGCTCTGCATTCCATCCAACATGCCGCACAAGGCGGAAGCGCTGGAAGATACCCTGGACCTGGACGTGTTTTATCCTCCACGACAAGATTGGTTGAATAAGACCGACGCCTACCTGCGCGACGCCGAGACCGCGCGGCGGTAAAAGGCGCGAGCGCCGTTTCTCTTCATGGCGACCAACGAACCTTCCGCGCGCACCAGCCTGTGGGACCTGGCTGGCGCATTTCTTAAACTGGGCACGATTGCCTTTGGTGGACCCGCCGCGCACATTGCGCTGATGGAGCAGGAGTTCGTGCGTCGCCGCCAGTGGCTCACCGAGCAGGAATTCCTGGACCGGCTGGCTGCGGCAAACCTCATCCCTGGCCCCAGTTCCACGGAAATGGCCATCTACATCGGCTTCACCCAGCGAGGCTGGCCAGGTTTGATCGTGGCTGGCTGCTGCTTCATTGTTCCGGCGGCGGTGATCGTTTGCATGATCGCGGCGGCTTACGTCCACTATGGCACGTTGCCGCAGGTCGGGGGCGCGCTCTATGGGCTGAAGCCCGTGATGATCGCAATCATCTTGCAGGCATTCTGGAAGCTGGCGCGGTCGGCGGTGAAGACCAGCTTCCTGGCAGTGATCGGCATTGTTTCTACAGTTCTGTGTTTTCTTGGTGTGTATGAGCTGCTGGTGTTGCTATGCGCGGGCGTGCTTGCCGGAGTGCCGGCGGTCGCCGGGAAGCTGCGGGGGAGTTCAGAAACATCCGCGGCGATCTCCGGACCCTTCAGTGCATCCCTATTCAAGATGAAGCCGCTGATCGCCACTGTGTCGTCCAGCGCAGCGCTGGTCGCGGCGCCATTCAGTTTGACGCGTCTGTTCTTCACCTTTCTCAAGATTGGATCGGTGTTGTTCGGCAGCGGCTATGTACTGCTGGCGTTCTTGCGGGCCGACTTTGTCCAGCGGCTGCACTGGCTCACGGAAAAGCAACTGCTCGACGCGGTGGCCGTGGGGCAGATCACTCCGGGACCGGTGTTCACCACCGCCACGTTTATCGGTTACCTGCAAGGCGGCGTGCCGGGAGCAATTGTGGCGACGTTCGCCATATTTCTTCCCGGCTTCTTTCTGGTGGCAGCCAGCGGCCCGATCATTCCTATGATCCGGCGATCCGCAGTTGCCAGCGCGTTTCTGGACGGCGTGGTGGTCGGTTCACTGGCCCTGATGGGCTATGTGACCTGGCTTCTGGGCAAGACTGCTTTGATTGATCCTCTGACCATCGTCCTGGCGATAGCCAGTGCGGCGCTGCTGTTTCGCTTTCGCATCAATCCGGTCTGGCTCATGGCCGCCGCGGCGATTGCCGGAGTCCTCCATGGGGCCTAGTTGATTTTCCTGTAACGCTGTCCCGCCCAAAACACTAATCAACAGAGTGCGGTGACCAAAGGCTGCATCAGCCAGTGGTGTATCCATCAGCTGATAAGCCGTGCAGGCAATGACCTGGGGCGGTAATTGCCTCCTCGGCGGCAGAAAAACGGGCTGGCGCGAAAATTCGCCGGCCTGTTTTTGTTTGAAATAAAGACTGGTGAAGAAACTAGAAGAGGCTGGCGGGGCAAATCGCCAGCCTCCTTTGGTGGAGGAACTGCGTTACGCAGTCAAATCGGGAATTAGCGGTACCCGTATTGTGGGATGACCAGCCGTGGTTCCTGTGCGGGAACGATTCCCCGTCCAGCAACCGCGCGTCTGTCCCATCACGGCGACACGTTTTTTGGGGGAGGGCTGAAAGTCGCCGATCCAAAAATCGCGCCGTAGTCGCTTAATACCGTTCCCCCTGGCCGCGGCAGGAACCTCACTCCTCAAGTGTCAACGATAGCGGGGGTCGCTGACGTGAGGAGGTGTTTGGCCTTTGCCGAAGCGCCCCCAACCACCACACCGGACTTCTCCCGACGGTTCGGCTCAAAGGCTCTCAATAGAAACCTTTCGTGCAGCTGAGAGCGCGCACCAAGCATTTCTCTTGGCGGCTACCGGTCACCCGTCGCAAAAGTCCATAAACGATTGAATCTGAAATGCTTTGCCAGGACGCCTTCCCAACCTGCAGTCCAAAACTTCCCGCAAGCTACGTTAAACACCCTAACTTAACGTCGGATTAGGACTTCATTAAAAATTCCAATCTAAAGGGCAGACTCCACTCATTTGTGATGGCAGCCACGCGCAGATTGGCAATGTTGTTCCACAAAAGGGCACGCAGGTGACGTGCCCTCTCGCGAAGAGTGTTCCTTATTGCACATCGTCCCTATCAAATCTCGTCTACCAAACATGGCACGCGTTGGTCCGGACCATCGGTTGCCCCGCCTTGCAACCAAACGCTTTCTGGAACTCAGGCATATTCTGCACCACGCCGTTCACGCGCCAGCGGCCGGGAGAATGGGGATCAACACGCGCGCCCAGTCGCGACAGTTCGGGCGTGATGTTCTCACACCACACGCGGGCAAAGCCCAGGAAGAAGCGCTGGTCGGCGGTGTAGCCGTCGAGTTTTTTGTTGGGGTCTTGTTTGTTTTCCGCCATCATGTCATGCAAGGCCATGAGCGCGATGCGCGCGCCGCCGTTGTCCGCGGTGTTTTCACCCAGGGTGAGCTTGCCGTTGAGATGAAGATCGTCCACGGCGACAAAGCTGCTGTACTCGTCGGCCACGCAGCCGGCGCGTTTTTCAAACTCCGTGCTGTCGGCTTCCGTCCACCAGTCGCGCAGGTTGCCTTTGGGATCGAACTTGCGGCCTTCGTCGTCAAAGCCATGCGTGAGTTCGTGGCCAATCACCAGTCCGATGCCGCCAAAGTTCACCGGATCATCCATGGTGCGGTCAAAGAACGGAGGCTGCAGGATGCCGGCAGGGAAGACGATCTCATTGCGTTCGCCGCTGTAGTAGGCGTTGACGGTGGAAGGCGTGATGCCCCACTCCAGCTTGTCCACGGGTTTGCCGATTTTCTGGATCTGGCGGTTGGATTCAAACTCCGTGGCGCGCTGCACGTTGGCCAGAAAGTTGTCGCGCGTGACGCTGAGTTTGCTGTAGTCGCGCCACTGGTCAGGATAGCCGATCTTGTTGCGGATGGCGGCCAGCTTGACCAGCGCTTCCTTCTTGGTTGCCGCCGTCATCCACGGCAGCTCCGTGATGTCCTTGTGCAGGGACTTTTCCAGCGCGTCCACTATCTTCAGCATGCGCGCTTTGCCGTCTTTGCCAAAAGTCTCATCCACGTAGGGCTGGCCCAGGGCCTCGCCCAGCGCGCTGTCCGTGGCGTTGATGCAGCGTTTCCAGCGTGGCGAAAGTTCTTTCTGTCCGGTGAACTGCTGCGTGAACTGGAAGTCTTCCTGGACGAAATCATCGGACAGCCACGGCGCCGCGTTGGCCAGCATCTGCCAGCTGAGGTAGGTCTTCCAGGAATCCAGCGGCGTGGAGTCAATGATGGCGTTTACCTGTTTGAAGAAATCCGGGTTGGCGACGTTGAGTTCCTTGAACGCCGGCGCGCCTGCGGCGGCAAAATAGCCGCGCAGATGAAAGTTCGGCGCCGCGGTTTCGATGTCCGCCAGCGTCATTTTGTGGTCAATATTTTTGGGATCGCGGCGCAGCGTGCGGTCCATGGCGGCCTTGGCCAGCTCCGTCTCAATTTTCATGACGGTGTCCGCGCTCCTGGCCGCCTGCTCCGGACTCTGCCCCAGCATGCCGAACATCTTCGCCATGTGCGCCAGGTAGCCTTTGCGGATGGCCACCATGTCCGCGTCATCTTTCAGGTAGTAGTCGCGGTCGGGCAGCGTGATTCCCGCCTGGTCAATGCTGGCGATGATCATTTCAGAGTTGTGCAGGTCCGGACTGGAACCGAAACCAAAAATGGGGTTCGGCCCGACCAGCGTTTCATGCGCGATCAGCTCCATCATCTGCGTCTTATTTTTCAGCGCGGCAATGCGGTCCAGCTCCGGCTGCAGCGGCTTGTAGCCGGCTTTGTTGGCGGCGGCTTCATCCATGCAGGACGCGTAGTAGTCGCCAATCTTCTGCTGCACGGCGGTGCGCTTGGGATCGTTGGCGCTGTTTTTGTCCAGAATCGCGCGTAACACCGCCAGGTTGTACTCAGACACTTCATTGAAGCTGATCCAATCCGGATAATCCGGCGGGATGGGATTGTTCTTTATCCACTTGGAACAGGCGAACTGGTAGAAGTCGGTGCAGGGGTCAAGCGAGGTATCAATGTTGGCGATGTCGAACTTCGGGGCTTTCGGCTGCGACGGCTTAGCTTCGGCTTTTTGGCCGGCGGCTTTGCCCGGCGACGCAGGCGCCTGCGCCAGCGCCGATTGAGACAACAAGCCCGCGGCCGCCAGCAGCAGTGCGCTGCTCAGTTTCAGGAAGTAATTAGACATAGAACTTTTCCTCCAGGATGGCAAACCCAGAATTGTATAAGACGGGCCGGGTTCACGATTGTCATCCTCCTCCCCCAGGAAGTGCCATTCCGAAGCGGAGCGAGGAATCTGCTCTGCTGGAGTTGAGCACTAGACTACGTGTTTCCCTAACGGCAGCGGAGCAGATCCCTCACCGCTCCTGTCTCGCAGCCGCTCGACGTCAGGGTTCGGGATGGCACGTCGGTTTCTCGGTTGGTGTTTGTTGAACGTTGTCTTTGCTCAAACCCGCAACCTTGAAATGCGGAGGAGATAGGCAGTGTCGCCCCTCCGGGGCTCAACCTCTTTTCTAACGCTCACCCACCCTTGCGGCTTCGCGTTCGCTCGCCTGAGGACGCCACCCCAACGCGCGAAGCGCGCGCCGGGGACCCCGGGTGGGCTAGGCTGTTTCGCGCCTTCGGCGCTGGCAAGTAATCGACCCAGTGTTCGTCGTCACCCTACCAACTGTCGGTCTTGCTTTGGAGGTTTTCCGCTGGCATACCCTTCTATCAGCCAAGTACACAACGCGCGCGGGTCGGCTTGGCGGCTAGGGGTTGTCTCAAGCGCCGGAGGCGCGGAATGAGTTAGCCCCGTCCGGAAGGGCGGGGTAAGCGCGCCAAGAAGATGAAAGCCCCGGAAGGGCGACATTCTGTGCTTTGTTTCCTTTGAAAACCGATGCAAAATGTTGGTTACATCATGCACAAAATCAAATTTCTTCTTTTGTTGGCGCTGCTGTTGTTGGCGGCGTTTGCGCAGGCGCAGCTTTCTGATCCGGAGTCGCTCAAGATTTGCGCCGGAGTGAAAGACGTTCGGTTGCCGGCCGAGGACCGGCCGTCGGTCCAGGAAGCCAAGTCGCTGGCAAATTGTTCGTCAGAAAAGCTGTATTACGGCTACGAGAAGGCGCCAGATTACGTGCAGGCGCGCAAATGCGCGTACGCGGAGGTGGACCGCGGGGTGAAAGATGTGCCGTTTGCCGGGCGGACGATCCTGATGATGGTCTATGCCAACGGCAGAGGGGCGGCACAGAACCTGGACGTGGCGCTGAAACTGGCGTGCGAGGTCCCGGGAGCGCCGGGAGACTGGGCGGGACGCATTCATCAACTGGAGCGCATGAGGGCGTCCGGCGGGAAGATCGGCAGCTTTGGCATATGCGACCACAGCAGCGGCAAATATATGTATGAACAATGTGCGATGCTGAGCGACCGGTTCGACAAGATGGACCGGGAGAAACAGATCCAACAGATCGAAGCCAAGTGGAGCGCGGCCGAAAAGAAAGCTTTGGAGACTCTGCGGCAAACGCAAGGGGAGTTCTTTCATCTGCGCGCCACCAAAGAGACGGACCTGACGATTACCTTTGAAGTGCAGGAAATGGCGTTCCTGGAAAACAACTTTATCGAGATGCTGCAAAAGGCGGAGGCCGGCGAGATCCCCAGCTTTTCCCCGGATGACGTGAAGCGAATTGACGCTGACCTGAACGACGCCTACGAGCAAACGCAGACCGGCAAGACTTTATCGTGGGGAACGGTGACCCGTGATGACATTAAGGGAACGCAAGCGGCTTGGGTGAAGTATCGGGATGCGTGGGTGGCGTTCGGGAAGAAGAAGTACCCGAAGGTCAGTGAAGCGATGGTAAAAACGTGGCTGGCGCAGCAGCGAAGAGAGATGCTGGAGAAGTTTTTGCACTGAGATTGCCAAAATCGAGGATTTAACCACAGAGGGCACAGAGGAACACAGAGCGGAAAGGGTTTACCGCGGATTGGCGCGGATGAACGCGGATTGGAAAGGCGATTAGTGTGGGCGACCTTTCGGCTGCATCAGATTCCTATTGACTTCGCTTTAATTTCGCTATATAATAGTTGAGTTTAAGGGCTGGAGGTCGAACTACCAAGCCAGCCCCGAAGACACAAGACAATCGTTTTTTACCGGGCGGCGCAACGCGTTATCAGCGTGTTGCGCCGTTGTGTTTTTTTCAGAGCGGAGAAAGAAGGAAGGCAAAGCCAATGACAAATGCAGCGCAAGAGCAAGGAAGCAATCAGGAAGAATCGGGTCATCGGATGATCGGGACATCGGGTCATCGGGAAGACCAAAACCAGGAACCACAGAGAACACAGAGGAATGCGGAGGAAGAGGCACAGGCAAGAGTGCCTGTGCCACACGATCACTTACGGGTCGTCGAGCCTTCAGAAACCGGTGGTTCTTCAGCGCGTCCGGGGGCGGGCAAGTACCCAGATACAGAGTGGTTGCCTTCGGTCCACAGGGCCGGGCCAGGAGATGCCTGGCAGACGATCGTCACCCATGATTACAAAGTCGTGAAAGTGTCGGACACGGAGGTCCTCAACCTCAAATGGGCAGTGCGCAGGCAAATGGGCCTACCGGAGGAGTGGGCCTCGCGGGAGAAGTGGGTGGACTATCACCGGCGGCAACTGGCGCTGCTGGAGAAAGCCAACGCCGCGCCGCGATGCCAGCACATTTATGCCGACGGAACCCAGTGTCGCGGACCGAAGCTGCGCGAAGGCGAGAAGTGTTACGCGCATGACCGGATGGACGCGGTGCGTCCGGAGCGGCTGCGGTTGCCGGCGCTGGAGGACGCCAACAGCGTGGTGCTGGCGGTGATGGAAATCCAGAGGGCGCTGCTGGATGGACTGATCAGCGAGAAAACCGCCGGGCTGCTGCTGTATAGCGTACAGATCGGCGCATGGGCGGTGCAGCATGTGACGTTTGCGGAGACCGAGCCAAGCGAGATGGTGCGGGCAAGACCAGCACTCAGCAGTCAGCAATCAGCGGTCAGCCAAAACAAAACGAAGACCCACCACGGAGAGCGCAGAGGAACCGCAAAAGACCGTAACCACGGAGGACACAGAGGGGCACGGAGGAAGAAAAGGCCTACCGCAGATCAACGCAGATGAACGCGGATCAAACGCGGTCGAGGGCGGCTGTGGTTCACGCGTTAGCTTTATCGCCGGGGATGAGTGGAGGTAAGTCTTTATTTTTCGGGGATGAAGTAGGAGGGAGAGGGGGATGAAGAAATCGCCGAGATCGCCGACATCCCACCCCAAGCCGCGCAAAGGCGGCGCGGGCTTGGGGGCCCCGGACATCGCGCGTCATCGCCGTGATCGGAAAACCCGAAACAGGAACCACGGAGGGAAAAGAGGACACGGAGAAAGAAACGACTATGCAAGTTTCTGGGTGCAGGTTCTGGCCAAAAGCCAACAGCCAACAGCCAAGTACCAATTGCCAATTGCTATTTGCCAATTGCTCTCTTGTTACAATTAACAATTCTCCACTTGAGGTCATTGAAAACATCCATGCATCGCTGGTCACAAATGTTTGTCCCCACACTGCGTGAAGCGCCGGCCGACGCCGAAGTCGCCAGCCACAAGTTCCTGGTGCGCGCCGGCTACATCCGCCAGCTCGCCGCGGGAATCTACTCCTACCTGTTCCTGGGGCAGCGCACCATCCTGCGAATACAGGACGTGGTGCGCCAGGAGATGAACAAAATCGGCCAGGAGTTCCTGCTGCCCGCGCTGCATCCCCGTGAAATCTGGGAAGCCAGCGGCCGCTGGCAGGTGATGGGCGACAACATGTTCCGCCTCAAAGACCGCAAAGGCGCCGACCTGTGCCTGGGCATGACCCACGAAGAGATCATGACCGATATCGCGCGCAAGGAGCTGCGCAGTTACAAGCAGCTGCCGCAGATCTGGTATCAGATCCAGAACAAGTTTCGCGACGAGCCTCGTCCCAAGTCCGGGCTGATCCGCGTGCGCCAGTTCACCATGAAGGATTCCTACTCCTTTGACATTGACGCCGCCGGCCTGGACGTCTCTTACCAGAAGCACCATGACACCTATCGCGCCATCTTTGACCGCTGCGGGCTGAAGTACGCGGTGGTGGAAGCCCACTCGGGCGCGATGGGCGGATCGCAGTCGCACGAATTCATGGTGATGACCGACGCTGGTGAAGACATGGTGGCCAGTTGTTCCAAGTGCGGCTACGCGGCGAATCTGGAGAAGGCCACGTCACAGCTCCCGCCGGTGCAGGACCTGCCCGACGGCAAGCCGGAAGAAGTCCACACGCCGGGCATGAAGACCATTGAGGAAGTCGCCAAGTTCCTGGGCGTATCGCCCACGCAGAAGATCAAGACCCTGGCGCTGATGCAGGTGGAAGACGATCCCAAGCGTCCAGGGGAGAAGGGAACCAAGACGCGCGCCATTGTCGTTCTGCTGCGTGGCGACCACCAGCTCAATGAAGCCAAGTTGACCGCGGCGCTGGGCGGGAAGGAATTTCGTCCTATGCATGCGGAAGAGATTCAACGGGTGTTCATGGCGCCTGCGGGCTATCTGGGGCCGGTGAACGTCCCGGCCATGAGCAGCGCGCAGATGGGCAGCGAAACGCAGAAGATCCTGCTGGAATCGCTGCCGCTGATGCTGGCCGATACCGCGCTGCAAGGCCGCAAGAACCTGGTCGCCGGGGCCAACAAGGAAAACTACCACCTGAAGAACGTGACTCCGCTGCGCGATTTCTATCCCACCGAGTGGGTTGACCTGCGCAACGCCGAGGCCGGCGAAGGCTGCCCCGCCTGCGGCAACCCGCTTGCCGTGGGCAAGGCCATGGAGATTGGGCACATCTTCAAGCTGGGCTACAAGTATTCCAAGTCCATGGACGCCACCGTGCTGGACAAAGACGGCAAAGCCGTTCCGCCGATCATGGGCAGCTACGGCATCGGCATTGAACGCATTCTCACCGCGGCCATCGAGCAGAATAATGACGCGGACGGATTCTGGCTGCCGCGCTCCATCGCGCCGTTTGAAGTGGTGGTCACGCCGACCAACGTCGCCGAAGCCGGCCTGCTTTCCACGGCGCAGGAAATCGCGGGCAAGCTGGAAGCCGCCGGCTACCACGTGCTGCTGGATGATCGCGACGAGCGTCCCGGCGTGAAATTCAAGGACGCGGACCTAGTGGGAATACCTTATCGCATCAACGTTGGCAAGAAGGTTACGGAAGGGAAAGTTGAGCTGGTTACCCGCTCGACACGCCAGTCCCGCGATGCTAACATCAGCGGCATCGAAGGACAATTTCAGGAGATTTTGCAAACCTGACGTGCACGTCCGGGTACTCTTACTATGGGAAAACTCAAAGCTCTCATCGGACTCTTGCTGGTAGTGGTGCTCTTCTACTCCTTGTGGAAGTGGATTCCGGTGAAGATGAACAACGCCGATTTTCAGGACGGCCTCGATGACATCGCCCGCCGCGTCAGCTACACCGGCACCAGTGATGATGACATCAAACAGATGGTGATCGCCAAGGGCAGGACGTTGGAAATCCCGCTGAAGGAAGACCAGATCACCGTAACCCATGGTACGACCGGGCTGGGAATCACCGTCCGCTACCACATCCATTATGATTTGGTGGTGCAATTGCCCTGGCTCGCGGATACTGACATTACAGCCAATTCGCTGAACAAACGCATCTAAGACACATGTAAGATATAATTGGTTTGTAAGAAAAATACTCCTCAGCACCAGCAGGTAACGCTCTGGCCCGCCATGAGTCTGAGAGAATCGAGTGGCGATTCCTGCCTGACTTGGAAACATGGCTATTAAGATAAAATTCCCTCGTGCCCGAGGCCTTCGCGGGGCCGTCAAGAGCCCGTTTGTCCGCGCCGGCCTGCTGTCCGTTCTGATCGTCGCCTTTGCGATGTTCGCCGTCTTCACTTACTACTACATCAAATACCAGAAGATCGTGGACACCCGCATGAGCGGGCAGATCTTCGCCAACACAGCCAAGATTTACGCCCAGCCGCGTTCCATCCGCGTGGGCCAAAAGGCCGACCCCAAGGAGATCGCCGGCTATTTGCGTCACGCGGGTTACAGCGAAAGCGCTGATCCTAATCAGTCCAAGTTCGGCCTCTACCGCGTGTTTCCCGGCGGGATTGAAATCCGTCCCGGCCAGGAATCGTTTTACAACGCGGAAGGCGCGGTGGTGCGCGTCCGCGACGGCCGGGTGGACCGCATCTCTCCCTCGGTGGACTCCGATGACAACCTGTCTGCGTACGAACTTGAGCCGCAACTGGTCACCGGCCTTTTTGACAGCCAGGCCCGCACCAAGCGTCGCCTGGTCAAGTACCAGGACGTCCCGCAAGTCATGGTGGACGCCGTCGTCGCCATTGAAGACCGCCGCTTCTTTCATCACGGAGGCGTCAACTACTGGCGCTTGATGAAGGCAGCGCTGATTGACCTGAAGGAAGGCGGCAACCGCCAGGGCGGTTCCACCATTACCATGCAAGTGGCCCGCGGGTTCTTCCTGAGTCCGGAAAAACGCATCAAGCGCAAGATGATTGAGATCATCATCTCCATTGAACTGGAGCAGCGTTTCTCCAAGCAGCAGATTTTTGAGCTCTACGCCAACCAAGTGGACATGGGGCAGCGCGGTTCATACACCATCACCGGTTTTGGCGAAGCCGCGCAGGCTTACTTCAGCAAAGACCTGAAAGACATCACGCTGCCGGAGGCCGCTTTGCTCGCCGGCCTGGTGCAGCGCCCCAGCTATCTTTCTCCTTATCGCCATCCCGACCGCGCGCTGGAACGCCGCAATCTGGTGCTGGAGTCCATGGTGGAAACTGGCGCCATCTCCCGCGCCGCGGCTGACGCCGCCAAGGCCACGCCGCTCAAACTTGCGCCCCAGAACGTGGAAGCCAGTGATGCCCCGTACTTTGTGGACCTGATTCGTGAACAGCTCATCGCCAAGTATGGCGACGAACTGAACGCCGGCGGCTATCGCATCTACACCACGCTTGATCCCTCGCTGCAACGCGCCGCCGCCGAAGCCGTGGAGACGTCCATCAAGGAAATTGACACGCAGATCAATCGCCTGCGCACCAAACGGGTCAAGACCGGCAAGAACAAATTTGAAACCAAGATCATGCCCGGACCCACCGCCCAGGTCGCGCTGATCGCGCTGGACCCGCACACCGGTGAAGTACTGGCCCTGGTGGGCGGACGCAACTACGGCTTCAGCCAGCTCAACCACATCATCGCCAAGCGGCCGACTGGGTCCATTTTCAAGCCGTTTGTGTATGCCGCAGCCATCAACAACGCCGTCACCAATGAGCAGCCGGTCTTTACCCCGGCCACTTTGGTTGACGATTCACCCACCGCCTTCATCAACGGCGAAGACGTGTACACCCCGCGCAATTATAAAGAGGAGTATCACGGCAAGGTGACGGCCCAGTATGCCATGGCCCACTCGCTCAACAACGCCACGGTCAAAGTTGCCGAGATGGTTGGATATGACAAAGTAGCCAATCTGGCGCGATCAGCGGGAATTTCTTCCGTCAAGGCCACGCCGGCCATGGCCCTGGGCTCGTATGACGCCACGCCCCTGGAGATGGCTGCGGCCTACACCGTATTCTCGAACGCCGGCCAGCGGCTCAATCCCACCATGCTCAAGTCCGTGCGTGACCCCAACGGCGATGTCATTGACAACTACCAGCCGGATCGAACGCAGGTGCTCGATCCTCGCGTGGCCTCGGTGATTACTGCCATGCTGGAAAATGTGATCAACACCGGCACCGCCGCCAACGTCCGTACCCGCGGTCTCACCGTGCCTGCGGCCGGCAAGACCGGAAGCTCCCACGATGCCTGGTTCGCCGGCTATACCTCCAACTTGCTGTGCATCGTGTGGGTCGGTTACGACGATTACAGCGATATCAAACTCAGCGGAGCCTCCCTGGCCTTGCCCGTCTGGACCGAATTCATGAAACGGGCCGTGAACCTGCCTGCGTACTCTGACACCCGTCCCTTTACCCCGACCCAGGGCGTGGTCCAGTTGGTGCTGGACAAGGCCACCAACCAGATCGCCACCCCGGCCTGCCCGGACGACTACAGTACGGCCTTCATTGACGGTACCCAGCCCACCCAGACCTGTGAACAGACCGCCGCCGAGCACGGAAATTTCTTCCAAAAGCTTCTGGGAATAGAGCCCAAACCGGCCTCTGCGGCGTCTAATACCACAAGCAATTCGGCCCCGGTTCGAGGGCAGCCGCCAGTGGCGTCGCAGAACCCCGGCCAGGCTGCCGCACCTGAAAAGAAGAGGGGCTTTTGGGGCCGCGTTTTTGGGGGTTCCAAAGCCGCAGATAAGGACGATAATAGGCCAAACAAAGCTGCCGCCGCCGGTCCCGGCTCGGACCGTCCGCCGCGGTAAGAGGGGGTCCCCCATGGGTTGCTTCAGTCGCTGGTTCAGCAGCTTGGTCCTTCTGGTTTTCGCGCTGCCGCTCCTGGGTCAGCCATCGGATGTTCGAGTTGGGCCGTCCCCGCTGCGCATTCCGCCGCCTTCTGACTCCTCCCCGGCCGCCGAACTGGAGACCCAGGGCGATACCCTGCGCGCGCAAAAGCTGTATCTGGATTCCATTGACTACTATCGCGCCGCCATCAAGAAAGCCGACTCTGCGGTGCTGCACAACAAAGTCGGAATTTCTTTCCTCCAGCTGCAACGCAACAATGAAGCCAAAAAAGAATTTCAAGAGGCCCTCAAGCGGGACACCCGCTATCCTGAGGCTTACAACAATCTGGGCGTGCTCCACTACAAAAACCAGCGCTATGGCGCGGCCGTCAAGGAATACCGCAAGGCCCTCAAGCTTACGGAAGCCAACGCCAGCTTCCACAGCAATCTGGGCACCGCGTACTTTGCGGAGAAAGATTACGAACGCGCCACCAAAGAATTCTCCCGCGCCTTGGAAATTGATCCCAGCATCTTTGATACCCGGCCTTCAGCCGGCGTAGCCGCTCGCCTGGTTTCTTCCAATGATCTGGGCCGCTTCCATTATGTGATGGCCCAGATGTACGGCCAAAAAGGCGACGTCGCACGCTGCCGCTACTATCTCAGCAAAGCCAATGAGGACGGCTTCTCCGTCCGCGACGCCCTGCGCGACAGCGTGTTCTCTGACCTGCGCAAAGACCCCAACTTCGTGGCCTTTGTCCGCTCCTTGAAGGTCGCACCCTCGGACAGCAACTGAGGTTGTCTGGTCGGGAAGTGTGGATCGCAGGCGCCCTCGCCTGCGCTGAAGGTGTTAGGGTCCCAAAACACCATCCATCCACGCGCCCGTCTCTTGATTTTCCGATCACGGCGATGTCGGCGATCACCGGGGCCCCCAAGCCCGCGCCGCCTTTGCGCGGCTTGGGGTGGGATTACGCGCGATGACGGCGATTCTTCCCCTCGCCTGCACAGGTTACTCTCGAACCCTGTCATTCTGAGCAAGCCCGAACGACCGAAGGGAAGTGAGGGCGCGTCGAAGGACCCCGAGGATCGTTGATCTACCATGCAGCTTCAAGGCGTTCTCACGACGCACCGCCCCCGCCTGTCTCTTGATTTTCCGATCACGGCGATGTCGGCGATCACGCGCGATGACGGCGATTCTTCCCGCCCTCGCCTGCGCTGAAGGTGTTAGGGTCCCAAGACACCATCCATCCACGCGCCCGTCTCTTGATTTTCCGATTCACGGCGATGTCGGCGATCACCGGTGCCCCCAAGCCCGCGCCGCCTTTGCGCGGCTTGGGGTGGGATTACGCGCGATCACGGCAATTCCCTACACCTTCGTCCGCGCATGAATATACGCGTCAATCACCTTTTCCAGCGTGCCCTGCGCCTCCAGAATGTATTCCACGGCGTCGCGTCCCGCGCCGTGGCCGCCCGGTGAAGGTGTCTGGTGATGTGCCATGGCTTTTACCTGTGGGCGGGCGTTGGCCACGGCGATTGCCAGCCCGCATCGCCGCATGATGGGCAAATCAATTACGTCGTCGCCGACGTAGGCAATCTCTTCCTCCCGCAATCCGCTCTCCGCCAGGATTTTGTCCAGGATCACCGACTTGTTCTCCGCGCCCTGGAACAGATAGTCAATCCGCAGATCGCGCGCGCGCAGCGCCACCGTCTCTGAAATCCGCTTGGTCACCATGCCCGTCTTGAGCCCGCCCAGCCGCGCCAGCGAGATGGCGGTGCCGTCGTGCGCGTGGAAGCCTTTGGCTTCGATCACGTTCTGGCTGACAATGCCGAAGCCCGGCGCGTCGCCATGCTGTTCGCGATGCGTGTCCGTGGCCCGCGCCCCTGCCGCCGGAGCAGGGAAGAACCATATGCTGCCGTCGGTGAGGACGCCATCCACGTCAAACAGAATCAGCTTTATTTTTTTCGCGCGCTCGCGTGCATCAGTCATGAGTAAATAGCCATTAGCTTTTAGCCCTTAGCCCTTAGCCCCTAGCATTCACCGCTGTCGTCTTCGAGCCGTTGTTCTTTAGCCCGCGCTCCCAACCCTACGACACAAAGCTAAAGGCTAACGGCTAATAGCTAAAGGCTGCTTTTATACCATTTGCGTTCCCCACAAATCATGCAGATGGATGATCCCTTGAACCGTCCCTTGCTCGTCGGTTACCACCAACGACGTAATCTTCTTCTGCTCCATGATGTTCAAGGCCGTCATGGCAAATTCGTCGGGTGCGATCGTCTTTGCGCCCGTGGTCAAACACTCGCCTGCGGTCAGGCTCAGGATGTCTTTGCGTTTCTCCAGCAGACGGCGCAGGTCGCCGTCGCTGATCACGCCCAGCAGCTTGCCTCCGTCCACCACGGTGGTAATGCCCAGCCCCTTGCGCGACATTTCGTAGATTACGTCCGGCATCTTCGTATCGCGATTCACCCGCGGCACCGCATCGCCAGAGTGCATGAGCTGTGCCACCCGCGCCAGCTTTTTTCCCAGCTTGCCCCCGGGATGCAGGTTGGCAAAATCTTCTTCTTTGAAGCCGCGCTTCACCGCCAGCGCCAGGGCCAGCGCGTCTCCCAGCGCCAGCATCGCGGTGGTGGAAGCCGACGGCGCCAGTCCCATGGGGCAGGCTTCTTTATCAATGGAGCAATCCAGCGCAACCTCCGCCGCCTGGGCCAGCGTGGACCGCTTGTGCGCGTTCGGCGGAAAAAGTTTGTCGCCGGTAATGGTGAGCAGGGTCACGCCGGTGCGCCGGATCGTCGCCAGCAACTGCAGGATCTCTTCCGTCTCGCCGCTGAAGGAGAGCGCCAGCACCACGTCGCCCTTCACCACCATGCCCAGGTCGCCGTGGACGGCGTCTGCGGGATGCATGTACAGCGCCGGCGTCCCCGTGGAGTTAAGCGTCGCGGCAATTTTCCTGGCGATGATCCCGCTCTTGCCCATCCCCGTGACTACGACTCGGCCGGTGCAGGAATGCAGCCGCTCCACGGCGCAGTCAAAGTCCTGCGCCATGGGGCCGGCAATGCGGTCGGCCAGTTCGCGCAGCGCCTCCGCTTCAATGCGGACTACGTTGGAGCCAGTGGATTTCACTCGTGAATAATACTAGCAGAGAGGAATTTCAATCGAGTTGAGTGTGGACCGCAGGCGCCCTCGCCTGCGCACGTTACTGTTAAAGTCTGTCATCCTGAGCAAGCACGAGTCCCGGCAAGCCGGGATGAGGGCGCGCCGAAGGACCCCGAGGATTTTTCAGCGACCATGCCGCTTCAGGGCGTTCTCAAAACGCCATCCATGCACCGTCCACGCGCCCGTCTCTAGATTTCCCGATTACGGCGATGCGGCGATTACGCGCGATGACGGCGATTCCTCCCCTCGCCTGTGCACGTTACTGTTAGACCCTGTCATCTTGAGCAAGTCCGAGTCCCGGCAATCCGGGATGAGGACGCGTCGAAAGATCCCGAGAATGTCTCACCCACCATGCTGCTCCAGGGCGTTTTCACGAGGAGGCCGTTCAGGACAACATTCGCTCAAGAGGATTTTGGACCGCAGGCGCCCTCGCCTGCGCTGAAGAATGCTGAGGTCGGCCCACATTCGCCGACCAACGATACCCGTGTGGCACAGCCGCCCTCGGCTGTGCGCTGGTGCGATTACGGCGATCTCTCTACACTCCTCCCAGCTCCGTCCCCGGCAACACCTCATTCGGCTTCATCCAATACGCCATGATCGCCCCAAACAACAACAAACCGATGCTCCCCAGAAACGGCAGGTCCCAGTTACCCGTCTTCTGGATTACATACCCGGCCACCAGCGGTGACACCGCGGCCGCCAGCGCCGACCCCACATTCATTAACCCGCTCGCCGTCCCAGAGAAACGAGGGGCAATGTCCATAGGAATCGCCCAGAACGGCCCGATGGTAAATTCCGCGAAGAAAAACGCCGCGCTCAGGCAGAGCGCCACCGTATTCAAGTCGTGCGACCGCAACACCGGAATCATGAAAGCCAGTGACAGCAGGAAGCCGCCGATCACCAGGTTCCGCCTCGCCTTATTGCGGTCCCCGGTCCTTTTCAGGATGTAGTCGCTCACCCACCCGCCTACAGCGTCACCCACCACGCCCAGCAAGTACACGCCGCTGGCGAACAGCGCGGAATTCTTCAGATTCAACTTGTAGCCGTGCATAAAGAACGAAGGCAGCCACGTCAGGTAGAGCCACAAGGTCCAGCCATAGCAGAAATACACCAGCGTCACCGGCGCCATCCGCAGGGTCAGCTTGCCCCACGGTATCGGGTCTTTCTTTCTGTCTTTTTTCGAAGAGTAGTTAGGAAGCACCGCCAGTTCCTGTTGCGTGATGCCGCGATGCGTACCGGGGTCGTCGCGGAAATAGAACCACCATACCAATACCCAGATCAGGCTGACTCCGCCCAGAACAATAAACGACACGCGCCATGAACCGCTGATCTTGATGAGCCATGCCACCAGGCCCGGAGTAAAAAAGTTCCCCAACCTGGCAAACGCATGTGTGATGCCCTGGGCGAATCCGCGCTTCTCCGCCGGCATCCAGTCCGCCAGCGCGCGCGTGGCCGTGGGAAACGTAGCGCCTTCACCCAGTCCCAGCAGGACGCGGGCCAGAATCAACGCCGTCAAGCCGCCCACCATGCCGGTCAGGATCGTCGCGCCCGCCCAGATCGCGCCGCACACCGTCAGTGTCAGACGGGCGCCAAAGCGGTCGCTCAGCCATCCTCCCCAGACTTGCAGCGCCAGATACGCCCAGCCAAACGCCGAGAACACCCAGCCCAGTTCCACTGTGCTGAGATGCAGGTCCTTCTGGAATACCGGACCAGCCGTGTTCACGTTGATCCGGTCAATGTACGTGAGTCCGTACATCAGGCAGACCATCAGCAACACCAGGTTGGTGGAGGAGAAGACTCTTCTTAAGAAACTGTACTCTTCGCTGGAGGGAGCAAGACTGCCGTTAGGTGCGGCCATAGTTTTTTCCGCCGCAAGTTCTATCAGGAAAGAACGCCTTCGGCAACCGTCTTCTTTGCTCCACCCTGATGTGCCTCCACCAGGCTGTTCAGCGCCGCCGCCGCGCCTCCCGCTTTGTGCGGGACACCCGCCAGCTTCAGTCCCATCTCCACGCCGCTCAGCGTCCCGGCCAGCATCAGGTCGTTGAAGTGGCCCAGATGCCCGATGCGAAACACTTTGCCCGCCAGCTTCGCCAGGCCCGTCCCCAGTGACATATCGAAGTTTTCCAGGATCACTTCGCGCAACCGGTCGGCGTCATGGCCTTGCGGCATCAGCACCGCAGTGAGCGACGACGAATACTCCTTCGGCTCTTCGCACAGCACTTCCAGCCCCCACTCCCGCACCGCCGTTCGCGTCGCTTCCGCATGGCGGTCATGCCGCGCAAAGACATTTTGCAGGCCTTCTTCATGCAGCATCTGCAGCGCTTCGCGCAACCCCCACAGCAGGTTGGTCGCCGGCGTGTACGGGAAAAATCCCGAGCGATTGGGCTTGAGCATTTCCTGCCAGTCCCAGTAGTAGCGCGTCAGTTTCGCCGTTTTGCTGGCTGCCAGGGCTCTTTCGGAAATCGCGTTGAAACTCAGCCCCGGCGGCAGCATCAGGCCTTTTTGCGACCCCGCCACCGTCACGTCCACGCCCCACTCGTCATGCCGGTAGTCCATCGAAGCCAGCGACGAAATCGTATCCACCATCAGCAGCGACGGATGCTTTGCCTTGTCCATCGCCCGGCGAATCTCCGCGATCTGGCTCGTCGCTCCCGTGGACGTCTCGTTGTGCACCACCATCACCGCTTTGATGGCGTGGCCCTTATCTTCGCTCAGCCGCTGCTCGGCGTCTTGGGGCGACGCTCCGCGTCTCCAGTTTCCCGGCACGTAGTCCACCTGGATGCTATGGCGCTGCGCCACATCGCGCCACAAGTTGGAGAAGTGGCCGGTCTCGAACATCAGCACGTGGTCGCCCGGCGAAAGCGTGTTCACAATCGCCGCCTCCCACGCGCCTGATCCCGATGCTGGATAAATCACCACCGGCCCCTTGGTCCCGAACACCGGACGCAGCGCGTCCAGCACCTCGCAGCCCAGCACGGCGAACTCTGGCCCGCGATGGTCAATTACCGGGCGGTCCATCGCCCGCAGCACGCGGTCAGGTACGTTGGTGGGTCCGGGAATCTGTAGAAAATGGCGGCCTGTGTGGATCGTCATTGGTGTCGCTCCGCTCCACACCGCCTCACGGCTTTGTGGCTCTGGGATTCTCCTGCACGCGTTAAAGGCCGCTCGGCGCGTGGCTCGGCCTCACGGCTGATATTTTCGGAGCAGGATGTGGAGAGATCGTAACCATCGTTCGATTTCTCCCGCTTCAGTTTAAAACAATTGCAGACGCAGGTGCGCGACGAACAATTGTCAGTAGTGGATAATCGAGTGTTGCTGGAACTCGGGCATTTTTGGCCACTTCCTTCCGATCCGTGTCATCCGTGCCAATCAGTGGTAAGCGTTTCGCTTCCTCCGTGTCTCCGTGCCTCCGTGGTGAAGGTTGGCGCGGGCGCGAGTATCACAGCTCCTTCACCTTCCGCTCCAACTCCTTGGCAATCTCCTCCGCGTCCGCGCTTTGCTCAAACCTCACCGGATCGCCGATCCTCACCTGCACCGCGCCCGGTGGCGCGTAATGCTTCTTCGCCGCCCGGAACGGGAACAGCCCGTCAATCCGCATGGGGATCACCGGTAGGTCCAAGTGCGTAGCCAGCAACCCAATCCCGCTGCGGAAAGGACTCATCTCTCCGGTCTCCGTGCGCCGCCCTTCGGGGAAGATGACCACGTTGAACCCCTTGTCCGCCGCCTCGCCGGCGAAGCGGAAGCTCTCGCGGTACTTGGCTTTCTGCGGCAAGGAAAACACGTTGAAGAACAGGGCTACCAGCATGTAGCGCACCGGCATCCACCAGCGCGTCAGAAAGAACGTGTCTTTGGGTGGATGCACCCAGCTGCGCAGCATTTCGCCTTGCATGGCCACCGCCAGCCGCGTTCGCAGCCGGAAGGGAAGCGCCGCCATCAGGAACCCGATGTCAATCTGCGAAACATGATTGCTGATAATCAGAGCCGGCCCTTGGAAGTCTTTCAGCTTCTCGCGGCCAATCACCTTCGGACGCGCCATCACCTTGATGTAGGGCAGCGTGACCAGATGAAATGCCGCCGCGCGGATCCACGTAAACGGCCAGCGTTGCGCCCAGCGCGCGTAAGGATAATCCTGCGGCTGCTCCGGCTCCGCCGCTGGCTTCTTCTTCAGCAACTGTTCCAGGTCGGCGACGGTGGTCGCCTGCGAGAACTCGCCATCACTCAAGTCCACCTGGTAGCGATTCTCCAGCGCCGCCACCAACTCCACGCGGTCCAGTGAACTCAAATTCAAGTCATCTTCCAGCCGCGCGCCTGGCCGCAACTCCACTTTCCTTCCCGCAATGCCCTGGATCAACTCCTGCAACGTTCCCGACGAAGCCGTCGCAGTGGCCGCAGCGCCGTGGCCATTCATCTGTGCTTCCGCCACCCGCCTGATCACTTCCAGCTTGGGCTTCTGCGTGGACGTCCTCGGGAAATCCTCGTCCGGCCACGCGTACCACGCGCGAATCTTCTGGAAGTCTGCCAGCGTCTGGTTGGCCGCGCCCACCACCGAACTGGCGGACGCTCCGTCGCGCAACAGCAGCACCGCGCACGCTTCCGCGTTCCCGCCGCGCGCCGTGCCAAACACCACGCAGTCGCGGACGTCCGCCTGCTTGCGCAGAGCCTGCTCCAAATCCTCGGGATAAACCTTCAGCCCCGCCGCCGTCACAATCACATTCTTGCTGCGGCCCTTGAAATACAGATTGCCTTCCGCATCCAGCGCGCCCAAATCTCCGGTGCGGAACCAGCCTTCCACGCCCGCAACCGGCTTCAGCTCTTTCCCTTGCCAGTATTGCTGCGCCACGTTGGATCCCCGCACCAGGATCTCTCCGGTCTCGGGATCAAGCTTCATCTCCCGCCCTGGAAGCACCTTGCCAATGGACCTTCTTCCCGGCTTGAACGGATGGTTCAAACTCACTAGCGAACTGGTCTCGGTGAGCCCGTAACCCTGCACCATGCCGTAGCCAATCCGCCGCCAGAACTCCTCTGTCACTTGGTCCAGAGCCGCCCCGCCGCAAACAACCGCCCAGAATTTCCACCCAAGATAACGGTGTACTTTCCGGAACCGCCACACCCGCTTCAGGAAGCGTTCATTCTCGGCAATGTCCCAATGCTTGCGGATGGCCGGCGCCAAATCCTGCTCCAGCCTGTTCTTGACCGACTCCACCACCCGCGGCACCGCGATCAGCACAGACACGCGTTCCCGCCGGATGCTCGCGATGACTTCGCCCGGCTTGAATTCGTCCTGGAAGAACACCGCGGCCCTGATCACCGGCGGGATGAACATTCCCATCGTCTGCCCGAAGACATGGCTCAGCGGCAGCATGTGCAGAAAACGCACCGGATGAAACATCCTCTGGTAGCGGCGATACTTTGGGATCTCGCGCTCAATGGGATCAACCGAGGTCAGGATGTTACCGTGCGTCAGCACCACGCCCCGCGGCTCTGCCGTGGTGCCCGACGTAAAGATGATCTGCGCCGGATCGTCACGGGTGAGGGCAGCCGGAGCATACGGCTCCGCGGACCGCGCAGCCAGAACTTCGCTCAGCGACTCCAGTTCCATATGCGGCCGCGCGCCGGCGTGCGCAGCAAGTGCGCTGGAACAAACCAATAGCTTGGCGTCCACGTCCGCCGCCACGCGCTGGGCAAAATCCGGCGCGGCAATCTTGTCCATGGGCACGGCCACTGCCCCGCGCAGCATGCAGCCAAAGAACGCCGCTACCCATTCCGCGCAGTTGTCGCCCCACAGCATCACCCGGTCGCCTTTGCCGATGTTGCGGGCTTCCAGCTCGCGCGCAAAACGAAACGCCAGCTCGCCCACCTGCCGGTACGTCCAACGCAGCGTGCGGTAGCCGCGCCGGTACACAAAGGCCGTATCGTTCTTGAGCGACAGATGAAGCTGAGCGTAGTCTGCGAGTGAATGCGGCATCTGTACTTAACATACCGATTCCTTGAGAGGCGCGTAAAGCGGCAAAGCACGGCATAGTGGGTAATGCGGGGTCATCGTGCCTTTTAGTCGCGAAGGATGGTTGGGGATCAAGAGAACTCGTATGGCACAGCCGCCCTCGGCTGTGCACTTTGAATCGAGGTACAGACCGCAGCCCCCTCGGCTGCTCCGCCGTTCTTGAAGGATGAAGGCTTGGATTCAGATTCGGCGACCAACGATACCCGTGCGGCACAGACACCGGGGTCCCCAGCACGCGCTTCGCTCCGCTGGTGTTCATATCATCTCTGCTCCTTTTCCACGATACCGTTAAACTCTGTCATCCTGAGCAAGCTCGAGTCCCGGCAAGCCGGGATGAGAGTGCGTCGAAGGACCCCGAGGATGTGTCCCCTGCCATGCAGCTTCAGGGCGTTTTCGCGATGCAGCCGCTCAGGTGCCACATTCGTTCAGTTTCTCGGCAGCACAGCCGCCCTCGCCTGCGCCAGAAGCCTCGTGTGGCACAGGCACTCTTGCCTGTACCTCTTCGCAATCTAATGCCTTCCGCAACAAGCCGAGATTCTCTTTGACTGCCGCCCGCGCCTGCCTTATAATTGAACATGTTCAAGTAATTCAATCGTGCCGTCTACCCACCCATCCCGCCCACCACTCCGCGTCGTCCTCCCAGGTGGCTCCGGACACGTCGGCCAACTCCTCGCCCGGCACTTCCACAGTCAGGGCGATTCCGTGACCGTCCTCTCGCGCAATCCTCAACCTGCCGCATGGCAGGTTCTTCGATGGGACGGCCGCACCGTGGGCGACTGGACCCACTCCCTTGACGGCGCCGACGTTGTCATCAACCTCGCCGGACGCAGCGTCAACTGCCGCTACACGGAAGCCAACCGCCGCGAGATCAAGGAATCCCGAATTGACTCCACGCGCGTCATCGGCGCGGCCATTGCTCAAGCTGCCCGTCCGCCCGTGCTCTGGATGAACTCCAGCACCGCCACCATCTACCGCCACGCGCTTGACCGCCCGATGGACGAACTCACCGGCGAGCTCGGCGGCCGGGAAGACGACGCGCCTTTCACCTGGCGCTTCAGCATTGACGTGGCCGCCAACTGGGAACGCGAATTCTTTGCCGCCTCCGCGCCGCGCACCCGCAAGCTCGCCCTGCGCAGCGCCATGATCATGGGCCCGGAGCGCGGCGGAATCTTTGACACTCTGCGCAGGCTCGTCTGCGCTGGGCTCGGCGGAAGCGCAGCTTCCGGTGCGCAGTTCATTTCCTGGATCCACGATCAGGATTTCCTGAACGCCATTGAGTTCCTCAGCGCGCGCCAGGATCTCGACGGTTGCATCAACGTGGTTCGCCGTATCCGCTTCCCAATCGCGAATTCATGCGCGAGTTCCGCCGCGCCTGCCACGTTCCCGCCGGCCTTCCCGCAACAAAATGGATGCTGGAAATTGGCGCGTTCTTCTTGCGCACCGAAACTGAGCTGATCTTGAAGAGCCGCCGCGTCATCCCCACACGGCTGCTCGACGCCGGCTTCAAGTTCAGCTTTCCCGAATGGCCAGGAGCCGTGTCCGACCTAGTACAGGGCTGGCATTCCCGGAGTTCTTGACTAGCCCCTGCAGGTACCAGGTCTTGGCCCATGCCTCATGTGGCACGGTACTCCTGCCGGTGCGCTTTCAGATTCTTTCCCAATGATATGGCCGTCACTACTGCAAAAACTCTCAAACATTGTCCTCCTGAGCAAGTCCGAGCGACCGAAGGGAGTGAGGGCGCGTCGAAGGACCCCGAGGATGTGTCCCCTGCCATGCAGCTTCAGGGCGTTTTCACGATGCAGCCGTTCAGGTGTATTTGTGCAACGTGATTGGGGGCCATTGCCTCTCCTGTCTGTGCATTGGCTTTAGCCCCTCCAAAATACCGATCGCTCGATGCCGGCCATTTACCAATTGCTAATTGCCAATTGCCATTTGCTAAATGCTAAGTGCTGTAATCCGCATTGATCCTCACGTACTCCGCCGTCAGGTCACATGACAAGAACTCCAGGTTCTTGTCCCCCGCGCCCAGAATCACCCGGATCTCATACGCCGGTTCCGACATATATTGATTGGCTTTGGCCGCGTCAAACGGGCACGCCCCGCCTTTGCGGCAGATTTGCTGGTCGCCCAGGTAGATGCTGATGCGCTCCTGATCAATCGGCACGCCGGACCGTCCGATTGCCGCCAGGATTCGTCCCCAGTTTGGATCGGCGCCCGCCCATGCCGTCTTCACCAGCGGCGAGGTAGCGATGGTCCGCGCGATCTGCCGCGCTTGTTCTACAGTCTTGGCCTGTTCGATATTCAATCGCACCACGTGTTTCACGCCTTCACCGTCGGCGACGATCTGCCCCGCCAGCGACCGGCATACCTTCTGCACCGCTTTGTCAAATTCCTGCGCCACTTGCTTGACCAGCACGCCGCTCTTGCCGCTCGCCAACAGCAGCACCGTGTCATTGGTTGACGTGTCGCCGTCAATCGAGATGTTGTTAAAGCTTTGGTCCGCGGCCTTCCTCAGTGACCGCTGCAATTCCTTGGGAGCGGCGATTGCGTCCGTCAGCAGATACACCAGCATCGTCGCCATGTTGGGATGGATCATGCCCGCGCCTTTGGCCACTCCGACCACCCGCACTTCAACGCCGCCATGCACAATGCTCTGGCTGGCGATCTTCCTGTGCGTGTCCGTGGTCAGGATGGCATTGGCAAACGCCTCAAATGCTTCCGCGTCGCCTTGCTCTGTGCCAATCAAACCCGGGACCGCTGCCGTGATCTTTTCCACCGGAAGCGGCATGCCGATAATCCCCGTGGAAGAAGGGAACACCAAGGTCGGATTGATTTTGAGCTTTCTCGCCAGGTCGGCGCAGACTTGCTGTGCCGCTTTGATGCCCGGCTTGCCCGTAGCGCAGTTGGCGTTTCCCGCGTTGATGATGACCGCATGAACTTGGCCGGCGGAAGCCTGCAAGTGTTCCCGTCCCACGATCAGCGGCGCGGCCACCACCTGATTGCGGGTAAACATCGCGGCTGCGGAAGCGCCGTCCGGGATGTGGATGAGGGCTAGATCAGGTTTGCCGCTGGCCTTGATGCCTGCGGTACAGGAAGAGAAGAGAAACCCTTGCGGCGGATTCGTGCTCACACGTTCAGCTTAACCAGCGGTTTGGGGATCTGCAAGTCGCGGACGCCGTTGTTCTCGGGAATCTCTCCGCGATACATGGCGATTTCGTCGCAAGCGTTGAACGCCGGGCAATGCACGCAGTCTTTGTAAATCTTGTCGGGTAGGTCATCGCGCTTGGCCAGCCCAAATCCCATGTGAGCAAAGAATTCTGGTATGCGCGTAAACAGGCACACGCACGTGACTTCATGCCGCTCGGCTTCCTTCAGCAGCGCTTCCACCAGCTTCCGTCCCGCGCCCAGGCCCTTAGCTGAAGGCGTGACGGCGATGGAGCGGATCTCCGCCAGGTGCATTCCGTACAGATGCAGCGCACCGCAGCCGACGATCTTGCCATCCACTTCGGCCACCACAAAGTCCCGCACATTTTCGCGCAACTCGGCCAGCGTCCGCGGCAGGAGCGTGCCGTTGCCCGAGTACGTGCGGATGATTGCGTGGATCTGCTCCACGTCCGGCAGGACGGCGTTACGCGTGCGCAGCATGTGCCTCCTGCAGCGCCGATAATTGCTGCCGCGCGGCGCGCAAAGCCTGTTCGACCTGTCGCGGCGCCGTGCCACCGGGCACATCATGGCATGCCAGTACGGCGTCGAGTCTTAAATGCTGGTAAATATCTTCGCCAAACGCTGCGCTGAACGCGCGCAGCTCGTCCAGTGACAGGTCCTGGAGCTCGCAGCGTTTCTCCACGCACTTTTGCACCGCGCCGGCCACAATCTCATGCGCCTGGCGAAACGGCACGCCGCGATGGACCAGGTACGTGGCTGCGGCCAGCGCGTTCATGAATCCGCTTTCGCAGGCGGCCTGCATGCGCGCGTGGTCGAACTCGACGAGTTTCATGAACCCGGTGGCAATCTCCACGCAGGCGCCCGCCGTCGCTGCGGCGTCAAACAGCGGCTCCTGTGTTTCCTGCATGTCTTTGTTGTAGGCCAGCGGCAGCCCTTTTACCGCCGTGAGCAACGCCACCTGGCTGCCGATGATCCTCGCCGACTTCCCCCTGATCAACTCCAGCGCGTCGGGATTTTGTTTCTGCGGCATCGCGCTGCTGCCCGTCGAGTACGCCTCCGGCAGATGGATGAACCGGTACTCCTGCGTGGCGAAGAGAATCAGCTCTTCCGCCCAGCGGCTCAGGTGCACGCCCAACAGTGCGAGCGCGTTGACGAACTCAATAATGAAGTCGCGATCGCTCGTCGCGTCCATGCTGTTGGCCGTCGGCCGCTCAAATTCCAACTCACGGCTGGCAATCTTGCGGTCCAGCGCCAGCGGCGCCCCCGCAATCGCTCCAGACCCCAAGGGACACTCGTTCGCGCGCTTGCGGCAATCTGCCAGGCGGTCCGCGTCCCGCCGGAACATCTCAAAATACGCCAGCAGCCAATGCGCCACCAGCACCGGCTCCGCGCGTTGCAGATGTGTGTAAGCGGGCATCACCGCGGACTTGTTCTCTTCCGCGCGCGCCACCAGCGTTTCAAGGAATTCGCCCAGCCCCGCGCGCAAGTCATCGATGCACTCGCGGACGAACAACCTCAAGTCCGTCGCGATCTGCTCATTACGGCTGCGCCCGCTGTGCAGCTTCTTGCCCACGTCGCCGATGCGCGCCACCAGTTGCGTCTCCACAAAATGATGGACGTCTTCTGCCCCGGGATCTTTCAGCAGGCCTTCCTGGCCTTCGAACTCCGTGCCGATCTGCTCCAGCGCCGCGACGATCTGGTTGAAGTCCTCCGCGGTGATCACATCCGCTGCCGCCAGCGTCTTGGCATGGGCGCGGCTGGCCGCAAGCTCAAAGCGCAGCAGCTTTTGGTCAAACGGAAATGAGCGCTGCCATTCTTCGAACCTGGGATCAAGCGGTTGCCGGAACCTGCCCGACCACATCTTCACTTGGTGATCTCCTGCTTCTGCTCGGTTTTCTGTTTGTGAAGCCGCGCCCGCGACCGCGCCGGCAATCCCAGAATGCGGATGAACCCCTCCGCGTCCTTCTGGTCGTAGCTCTCGCTCATGGTGAACGACGATAAGTCCGTCCGGTACAGCGAGAACTCTGACTCGCGGCTGCCAATGCTCACGTTGCCTTTGTACAGCTTCAGTGTTACCGTGCCCGTGATGTCCTTCTGCGTTTCGGCGACGAACGCATCCAGGGCTTCGCGCAGCGGCGTAAACCACAGGCCGTAATAGACGAGTTCAGCGTATTTCAAAGCAATTTGCTGCTTGAAGTGCGTGAGTTCGCGCTCCAGGCATAACGCTTCCAGTTCGCGATGCGCTGTCAGCAGCAGCGTCCCGCCCGGAGTTTCATAACATCCGCGAGACTTGATCCCCACAAAGCGGTTTTCCACCAGATCAACGCGGCCAATCGCGTTGCGTCCGCCAATTTCGTTCAGCAGTTCCACCAAAGACACCGGCCCCAGCTTTTGCTCGTTCACCGTTATCGGAGTTCCCGCCGCAAAGCCGATGGTCACCGTCTCTTCGCGATCGGGCGCGTCCTGCGGCGATCTGGTCATCTGCCACGTGCTTTCAAACGGCGCGTTGGCCGGGTCTTCCAGCTCGCCGCCTTCGTGGCTCAGGTGCCATATGTTGCGGTCGCGACTATGGATCTTCTCGCGGCTGGCGGTGACCTGTATCCCGCGCGCTTCCGCGTAGTCCAGGCAGTCTTCGCGCGATTTCAGCGTCCACTCGCGCCACGGCGCAATGATCTTCAGCTCCGGCGCCAGCGCCTGGAAGGCATGTTCAAAGCGGACCTGGTCGTTGCCTTTGCCGGTGCAGCCGTGCGCCAGCGCTGTCGCGTTCTCGCGCAACGCTACTTCCACCTGGTGCTTGGCGATCACCGGCCGCGCCAGTGACGTCCCCAGCAGGTACTTGTGCTCGTACACCGCGCCCGCGCGCAGAGCAGGGAAGACGTAGTCGTTCAGGAACTCTTCGCGCAGGTCTTCCACAACCACTTTCGCCGCGCCGGTCTTGCGCGCTTTTTCGATGACCGCGTCAAGATCGTCGCCCTGGCCCACGTCGGCGATCATGGCGATCACGTCGCAATGGTAGTTTTCTTTCAGCCAGGGAATAATGATGGAGGTGTCCAGCCCTCCGGAATATGCCAGGACAACTTTCTCACGCATGATTGCTCCTCACGGCAGTCCGGCGGCTCATGCCGCTGCCCAGCAACATTAATAGGATGGCTTTCTGCACGTGCATGCGGTTTTCGGCTTGATCGAAAACGATGGACCGCGGCGAATCTATGATCTCCGCTGTCACTTCCTCTCCGCGATGCGCCGGCAGGCAGTGCATAAAGAATGCGTCCGGCGCGGCCAGGGCGAATAGCTCGGCGTTGACCTGGTACGGAGCAAAAATCTTTTTCCGCTCCGCGGCTTCGGATTCTTGGCCCATGCTGGCCCACACGTCCGTGTAGATGGCGTTGGCCCCCGTAACCGCCCGCTTCGGATCATTGGTAACGTCAAGAATCGCGCCGGTGGAGCGCGCGATCGCCTTGGCCGCCGCGACGATGTCTTTATCCGGCTCGTAGCCCTTCGGTGTGGCCACGGCAATGCTTGTTCCCAGCGCGGCCGCAGCCAGCATCAGCGAGTGCGCCACGTTGTTGCCGTCGCCCACGTAGGCGGTGTGCACCTGGCGCAGGTCGCCAAACTTTTCTTGCAGAGTGAAGAAGTCCGCGTACGCCTGGCACGGATGCTCCACGTCGCTCAGCGCGTTGATCACGGGGATGCACGTGTTCTCCGCCATCTCCGTGATGGTGGAGTGGGCGTAAGTCCGAAGCACCACTGCGTCCACCCAGCGCTCCACGTTGCGCGCGATGTCCCGTACCGGTTCGCGTTCGCCCAGCCGCGAATGCGTCTGATCCACGAACAGTGACGTGCCGCCCAGGCTGGCCATGCCCGATTCAAACGTCAGCCGCGTGCGCAGCGACGCTTTCTCAAAGAACAGCACCAGCTGCTTCCCCGCCAACGCGCCACGAAAATCCGCCGGGCGGTGCTTGATGATGTGCGTCAGCTCGAACATCGCCCGGGTTTCTTCCGGGGAAAAATCCTGCGCGGACACCAGATCGCGACAAACCGCCGCCGGCTGCTCTGCCGGCGCGTTGAACGCGGCGAAGTCGGGAATTCCTGCTGACATCATGCATGCCTCCGTTGGACCGTGGCCGGCAGCTCCACGGTGTTTTTGCTCAGTACGTCGTCCAGCAAGCGGACCACCTGGTCCACGTGCTGTTTCTTGATGATGAGCGGCGGCAGAAGCCGGATCACCGTCTCGTCCGTGCGATTTACGATCACACCGCGGTCCAGCATCTGCTTGAAAACATTCTTCGCCAGATCGGCTGACTCCAGCTCCACTCCCGCCATCAGCCCCATGCCTCGCACTTCGCGGACGGCGGAATGCGACTTCTGCAGCTCGCGGAGTTGTTCCAGCAAATATCCGCCGGTCTTCTGGATATGCTTCAGCAACTTCTGCCGTTCGATGGTATGCAATACTTCCAGAGCGACGGCGCAGGCCAGCGGCCCTCCCCCAAAGGTGGTCCCATGCATTCCCGGATGAATGCATTGTGAGACTTTCTCGCTGGCCAACAGCGCGCCCAGTGGCAAGCCGCCCGCTATCGGCTTGGCCACCGTAACCATGTCCGGCATTATGTCGAAACCCTGATAAGCGAACCAGCGTCCCGTGCGTCCCAGGCCGCTCTGGATCTCATCGGCAATCAGCAGCGCGCCGTGCTTGGTAGCCAGCTCGCGCGCCTTCTCAGCAAACTTCTGGCTCACCGGACGCACGCCGCCCTCCCCCTGCACAAACTCAAAACCAATCGCGCAGACCGTCGAGTCGAATTTCTTCTCCAGATCGGCCACGTCGTTGAAGCGGACAAACTCCACACCCGGGACGCCCGGCGCAAACGGTGCGCGATATTTTTCCTTGTGCGTGGTCGCCAGCGCGCCAAACGTCCGCCCGTGGAAAGCATGTTCCAGGGCCAGAATGCGCCACTTCGGCTCTGCGCCTTGAGCGCAGTGCTCCTTGGCGTACGCCCGCGCGAATTTCAACGCGCCTTCCCAGGCTTCCGTGCCGCTGTTGGTAAAAAACGCCCGGTCCAAACCGGAAATCTTGGTGAGCGCTGCCGCCAGCTTGCCCTGGTACTCGGTATAAAAAAGATTGGAGGTATGGACCAGGAGCTTCGACTGCCGCGCGATCGTCTTGGTGATCGCCGGATGCGCGTACCCCAGCGCGTTCACACCAATGCCACTGAGAAAGTCCAGGTACTTGCGGCCCTTGTGGTCGTACACGTGCACACCGCGGCCTTTGCGCAAAAGTACGGGATAGCGCTCATAAGTTGGGACCAGCAACTTGTCTTCGAGTTTCTTTACCTGCTCCAGGTTCACGCGACCAGCACCTCCGTTCCGGAATCAATCTTGGCGAAGTAGAAATCAGGCAGCATTTCCACTTCCGCTGCCGGCAGAATGCGCACGCGATTCACGCCGTGCAGCAGAGCGTTCTTGCAGGCGTCAATCTTGGGCAGCATGCCGCCCTGGATCACGGACTTCTCCGTCAGCTCGGCGGCCAGGTTCAGGTTGAGCCAGCGAATCACCAGCCCGTCCGCGTCCTTGACTCCGGGGACATCGGTAAGAAAGATCAGCGCGTCAGCCTGGCAGGCCACGGCGCACGCGGACGCCATCTGGTCGGCGTTCACGTTGTAATACTGGCCGTCATTGCCCAGCGCCACGCTGGAAATCACCGGCACGCAGCCTTGCTGCCAGATGGCATGGATCCACCGCGGATCGGCCGCGGAAATTTCGCCCACGAATCCCAGATCGTGCCCGTTGGCCGGCTTCTTGCGCGCGCGGAAGGCCATCCCGTCGCCGCCGCACATGCCCACGGCCGATTGTCCGGCCCCGGCCAGCGACGCCACCAGTTTCTTGTTCATGTGCCCGGCCAGCACCATCACCGCAAAGTCCCGCGTCTCGGCGTCCGTCACGCGCAGTCCGTCAATAAATTCGCTGGTCTTGCCAATCTGGTTCAGCACGCGCGTCAGGGCTGAGCCGCCGCCGTGGACCACGGCCACTTGATGCTCGTCGGCCAGTTGCTTCACCGCCAGCGTCGCCCGCTGCAGCAGCTCGGCGTTTTCCAAAGTCGCGCCACCCAGCTTCACTACAATCTTCATTTCAGCCCCTCCTCTTCGTTCCATCCGTACATCAGGTTCATGTTTTGCACTGCCTGTCCGGCAGCGCCTTTCAGCAGGTTGTCCAGACACGAGACCATCACCAGGCGTCGTCGGTCAGGGGCCAGCTGGAACCCGATATCGCAGTAGTTGCTGTGCAGCGAATACTGGATCTGCGGCAGCTTGCCGTGGGCGAAGATGCGCACCCAGGGCGAGCCGAAATAAAAGTTGCGCAGGCAGTCTTCAATGTCCTGCGGTTGCGCCGCCACGTTCAGCCGCGCGTAAATGGTGGAAAGAATCCCGCGCGGAATCGGCAACAGGTGCGGCGTAAAGATCAACTGCTCGGTGGTCAGTCCCAGTTGCTCCAGCATCTCGCCGGTATGCCGGTGGTTGAACACCGAATAGGCGGAGAGGTTCTCCGCCACTTCCACAAAGTGCGTCTTCTGCGTGGGCTGCTTGCCCGCGCCGGAAACGCCGGACTTGGAATCGGCGACAATCCCGTGCGCCAGGTCAATCAGCCCGGCACGCACCAGCGGCGCCAGCGCCAGAATGATGGACGTCGCGTAGCAACCGGCGTTGGCGACCAGCGCAGCGTCCTTCAACTGTGCGCGATGCAGCTCGGGAATCCCGTACACCGCCTGCGCGGTGAGTTTTTCCGCCAGCGCGGGATCGGCGTCTTCAAATTGGTAGATGGCCCGTGACGCCGGGCACGCCAGCCGCCACGCGCCGCTCAAGTCAATCACCTGCACGCCCTGGCACATGGCTTCCGGCACCCACTCGCGCGATACCTCATGCGGCGTCGCCAGAAACAGCACGTTCACGCCTTGCGCGCGCAGCTTTTCCCAGTTAAATGTCTGCAGAGGTAAGCCGCCGTTGCCGTTGCTTTGCGGATGAATGATCTGCGGATACACGTCAGCCAGCTGTGCCGGACCCGCACCTTCGCTTTCGCGCGTGAAGAGCACAGGCTTCTTCATCCGCGGATGGCGGTAAAGCAGGCGCGCGAGCTCAAAGCCCGCGTAGCCGGTTGCCCCGACGACGGCAGGTTGTATGGATTGGGCCATCAGGCTCGCATGCCCTCCAGCCGGTTCTGCATCTCCCTGGCCTTTTTGTTGTTGCCGGTAATGATCAGGATGGTGTCGTCGCCGGCGACGGTGCCCACCACTTCGTCCCAGCCTTCCGCGTCAATGGCCACGGCCACCGGCTGCGCGCTGCCGGGAATGGTCTTGATGACCAGCAGGTTCTGCGCCCGCCGTATCTCGCGCACAAACTCCCGCACCACACGCGAAACCGCTGGCAGCGGCTCGCCTGAAGCGTCGCCGTTGGGCAGGATGTAGCCTTCCGGCGTCTTGACCAGGCGCAACTCGTTCAGGTCGCGCGAGAGCGTGGCCTGCGTCACCTGAAACCCGCGGCGCGACAATACCTTCACCAGCTCCTGCTGGTTGGGGAGAGGCGCTTCCTGCGCGAGTTCCACGATCGTCTGTTGCCGGGCCAGCTTGCTCATAATGAATACTTATTCACTCCAATGTATAAATATGCATTGCTTGGCATATGCATGTCAACACAAAAATAACGAAAACGTTGCGGAGCCTCTCGACTTCGGCGCATCGCGGGCGACGGTGTTTATGCAAGCAGGCGTATCATGACATCGCGTCTGAAAGAACTGATCTTATGTCCGACTCACCACAATCTCCGTCGCAAACTCTCTACGGCCAAGTCGCTCTCGTCACCGGCGGCGGCCGCGGCATCGGCCGCGCCGTTGCCCAAGCGCTCGCCGCTGCCGGGGCCGGCGTTGCCGTTCTTGCCCGTTCCAACAGCGAACTCGAAGAAACGGTCAGCTTGATCGAACAAAGCGGCGGCCAGGCGCGCGCTTACACCGCTGACGTCACGCATGCCGGCCAGGTGCACTCCGCCGTCCGCGAGATGGAGCAATCTCTGGGACCGGTGGACATCCTGGTCAACAACGCCGGTGACGTAAAACCGTTTGGTCCGCTATGGGAAACCGACGCAGAAGAATGGTGGCGCAGCCTGGAAGTCAATGTCCGCGGGCCGATGCTGTGCACTCGCGCTGTGCTGCCTGGCATGATCGCCCGCCGGCGCGGCCGCATCATCAACGTGGCCAGCGGCGTAGCCACCATTTTTGCGCCGTATTATTCCAGTTACGTCGCCGGCAAGACGGCGCTGGTGCGGTTCACCGAATGCGTAGCGTTGGAAGCCAAGCCCCACGGCGTGGCGCTGTTCTCCATCTCGCCCGGCACCGTGCGTACGGCCATGGCCAGCTATTCGCTTGAGTCCGCGGAAGGCAAGAAGTGGCTGCCCTGGTTCGCGCAGATTTTTGACCAGCACATTGACGTGCCTGCCGAGCGTCCCGCGCAACTGGTGCTCACGCTGGCTTCCGGCCGGGCTGACGCTCTCTCCGGCCGCATGATTTCCATTTTCGACGACCTGGAAGTGCTGCTGAAGAACGCCGCCGAAATCGAGCGGCAGAATCTTTACTCCCTGAAGATGGACAAGCTCGCGAATGCCGGAAGCAATCCTGCGCTTGCGGTGCTAGATGCCGCCCGTCAGGCCGCGGACGAACAGAAAAAGTAACCGATGCTCGCCGACCGCGCTACTTCACCAGCGCATCCAACCGCCTCTCTGTCTGCTCATGCAAGTCCGGTGGCGCGCCGTAGAACACGCTCGCCGTCTTGCCTGATCGATCAAACAGGAACATGGTCGGCACCGACGTGATGTCGCCGAAAGCCAGCGCTGTCGGCGCGTCGGTGATGGCCCAATGCAGATCAGGACTGAGCGACGCGACCGTCTCTTTGATCTTGTCCTCCGGCGACTCCACCGCCAGCGCGACGATCGCGATGTTGTCTCCATATTTCTGTTTGAGTTGGCCCAGCCACTCCAGGGTTGAGCGGCACGGCGGGCACCACGTGGCCCAGAATTCCACCATCACCACGCGTCCGGAAAGCTGTTCCGCTGTGAGCGGCTGGCCGTTCAGATCAGTCAGCGTGAACTTGGGCAACGACGCAATCTGCGTCAGGTCCGCGCTGGTCGCCGCGTGTTCCCGGCTGACAATATCCTTTCTCCCGGCCAGAATGAGATCAATCATGCGCGAGAGGTCCGCTTTGAATTTGGCCTGGCTCTCGGCCTTGCGCCACGGAGCATAACGTCCGGTGCCTTCTTTTTCGCCGAAGTAGCCAAACTCGCGCGGGGCCGCCACCAGCACGTCGTCCACGAACACCGCCGGATATCCCTTCACGCCAAAGCGGTCGGCTAGCTTGGACCCGCCAAAATTCTCGCTGACAAACGTCACGCGTCCCGGATACTTGGCGGCAACTTCCTGTACCAGCAAACTTGCTGGGTCTGAGATATTTCAAGTGTAGGGCCAGCGCACCAGCGTGACGTCCACCGTCTTGCCGGACGCGCGATGCAGCGGCCCCGCCGGCTTGAGCGCCGCGTAATACGCCGGCAGCACCTGCTCCACGATGACCTGCGCGCTGCGCAACTCGTCCGCGCTGGGCGCCGAGCCGTCGGTGTGGGCGATCTGGGACTGCGCTCGTTCAATAAAGATCTGGGCGATGGAATCATCGCGCCTGGAAGCCGCCAGCTTCTTCTGCTCAACGGCAATGGCATTTTTCACCCGGACCTGCTTGGCCGCATCGAGCGCAGCGGCATCCAGCATTCCGTAATGCCGCGTGGCTTCCAGATACACGTAGAGCGCGCCGGCATAGGCTTTGCGCGCGTCCAGTTCGTTGGCCAGTTTGATGGTGGAATTCAACGCGATGAACCGCGGATGCATATCAATGGACTTGGGCGGCTGGAAAGCCGCGTTGGTCTTCTCCTGTAGCCGCTGCAACTCCGGCAGATAGGAGCGCAAGGGAAACGCCGCAGACGGGCGCGGAAGCTTCAACGTGGCAAGGAAGCTGGCAAACTCAGCCTCGCCCTGCGCCTGGCCCATATAGAAGAGGCCGTCTTTGGGCCCGGTAGCCGTGGCAAATCCGCGGCTGCCTTCCATCAGCGGGATGGCTTTGGCCTGCGCCGCTTCTGACAACGCCCGCACCGCCGCCGGCGACCGCGTCCATGTGCGCTGCCGCGCCTTCTCATCCAGCGCCGTGAGTTGCAGGCTGGCCTGGCCCCATTCCGCTTCGAACGCCGGCAAGCCGCTCTTCACCGTCTCTGCTTTTTCGTCCGCGCACCGCACACCGTGAAGCAGGTTGGTGGCTTGGGCCAGGCGCTCCAGGCTTACATAGAGCTGCCCGGCGCTGAGCGCGTCTTGCGTGCCCTTCAACGCGTCACCCACCATGCCGCCGATGTTGGGAAAGTCAGGATTATTGATTGGCTTGTCTTTGAGCGATTGTTGCAGACGGTCAGCTTCCGCCTTGACTTGCGAAGCAGCGTCTTGAGCGGTTGCCCATCCGGCAACCAAGAGGACCAAAACAATCGTGAGGAACGGCAAGCATCGCGATGAAGGCGTATGTGTACGGATCAAGCAGGCTCCTTGCGCCGGCGAACGCGCTGAATCTTGGACGCATCGTTACCGCGGACGTGAGCCGAAACGAGGAATCAACTATTCGATTAAGTGGCAGGTTTCGCGAAACCTGCATGGCCAAATCGTCCGGAGCGAAGGACTCGGCCTAGCTTGGCGGCGCCATCACTATCGGCATGGTCGGCGTCTGGCTGCCCCCGCGAGGCTCTATCGTCACCGCGAACATCTTCGCCTGGATCCCTTGCGTATCGAACTGGTGCATAATCATGCCGCCGCCAAAGCGATCGGGAGAAAAAGTGCCGGCAGGCATGGGCGCCGCGCCGTTCATGGGAATCAGCCACAGCTCATAGACTTTGTCGTCAGGCAGCGGCGCGACGTTGCTGGCAAAAAGCAGTACGCGGCCTTTTTCCCGGTCATACATGGTTTTCATCTGTGACGCCGGCGGAGTCTTGGCGGCCACCAGCGTCATATGCTCGGCTTTAGGATTTTGCAGAAGCTCCAGCACTGCTCTTGCATGTTCGTTTTGCTTGCTGAGGTCCTCCACTTTGCTGGTAAGACTCGCATTCCTGTCCTTCAGCCCTTGCACTTCGCGCAGCAAGCTGAAACTGGCGATCGCCAAGATGATGGCTGCCGTAATCGGCACCAGGGTGAACCAGCGGAACCGCAAGCGGCCCACCACCTGGGTTCTCTGTCGTTCCCCTCGGCGCGGCTCCGCCGCCACCGCCTGAATCAATCGCAGACGGGCGCGTTGCGGAGGCTGCGGCCCCGTCGCCGACAGTGCCAGCAGCGCCGCGTCCGCCCGAAAAGCTTCCAGCTCGCGACGGCATTCGCCGCATGTGCCCAAGTGCGCCTCCAGTTCGGCCAGCTCCTGCCGGTCGTCGAGCGCGTCCATGGCGTAGAGCGCCAGAGCATCAGCGAATTGTGCGTGGTCCTTCATGCGAATGCTTTTCTCAGCGCCAGCAACCCGGTGCGTATGCGGGTCTTCACCGTGCCCAGCGGGTCTCCGGTTTTGCCGGCAATTTCCGAATGCGTCATGCCTTCAAAGAAGGCCATCTCCAGGCTTTTGCGTTGTTCCTGCGGAAGCCCGGCCAGCACGCCGCGGACTTTCTCCACCGCCAGCCGCCGCGCCGACTCGTCTTCCAGGTTCACCTTGGTGGCGATGGGCAGCTCGCTAATGTTGTCTTCAAACGGCCGCTTGCGCAGCAGATCAATGGCCCGGTTGCGGGCGATCACCGCCAGCCACGGCGCCAGCCGTCCGCGATCAGCGTCAAATGCCTGGGGATTGCGCCACAGCTGCAAGAACACTTCCTGGAGCACGTCTTCGGCAGCCGAGGTGTCGCCGAGCACACGCACGGCCACGCCGTACACGATACCGGAATAGCCGTCATACAACTCGGACATGGCGCTTTCGTCCCCGGCGCGTATGCGCGTGATCAAGGCCCCTTCGTCTTTTGTGTTGGACGCTTGCGTGCCACTCGCGCGCATGGACTCACTTTTCCTTAGAAGTACGGGGATCACTTGGGAACGGATTGAAGCAAATTGCACACAGACCAATCGCCGAGCGCACCAGATTCGCCGGCGGTTTGTCGCGTAGCGACCACATACAACATTACCAACAAGATCACGGAGAGACAAATCGTCTCGCGAACTCGTGTGGCACAGGCACCGGGGTTCCCAGCACGCGCTTCGCGTGACGGGGTGGAACCACTCTTGCCTGTGCCTCTCAATTTGCGAAGGACGGTTGGGCTTCGATCCATCGTGGTACCATCTCGGCATGCGAACCCGAATCGCCTTGCTCCTTCCGATTTTTCTTTTGCTTTCCTGGCTGGCTTCTGCCGCGCAAACCCCCGATTTCACCGTGAAAAAACTGGCTGACGGCGTGTATGCAGCCGTTTCCCCCGACCGCAGCAAAGCCGGCAGCAACGCCGGATTCATCGTCGGCCCCAACGGCGTGGTGGTTGTGGATACCTTCGTGGACGTGTCTCCAGCCCGCGATCTGCTCGCCGAGATTCGCAAAGTCACCGATCTGCCCATTCGTTTCGTGGTGAACACGCATTACCACCTGGACCACACCGGCGGAAACGCCGTCTTCACCAAAGAAGGCGCCACGATACTGGCGCAGCGTAACCTGCGCGGCTGGCTGCGCACGGAGAACCTCAAGTTTTTCGGCGCAACTCCCAAACCGGAAGACAAGGCCCGCGTGGAAGCCCTGGTTTTGCCGGACGAGACGTACACTGACGCCGTGGACATCTACCTGGGTCCTCGCAAGGTCGAAGTTCGCTACATGCTGGGCCACACCGGCGGCGACTCCGTGGTCCTCGTCCCAGACGCCAACGTGGTCTTCGGCGGTGACCTCATCTGGCAAAAGCATCTCCCCAATCTGATTGACGCCACCACTGACGCTTGGGTGAAAACCCTGGAAATGCTGCTGGCCGATCATCCCACAGCAACGTTTGTCTCCGGACATGGTGACGTGGCCACCGCAGCCGACGTGCGCGACTTCCACGATTACCTGGTCGCGCTTCGAGAAGCCGTGGCCAAAGCGCAGGCGGCAGGGAAGTCCGGCCAGGATTTGCAGGACGCGGTTCTGCCCCAGCTCAAAGAAAAGTACGGCGACTGGGGATTCTTTAACGGCTTTTCCGTTCGCAACATTCCGCAGACTGCGGCGGAGTTGAAAGGCGAAAAGAAAGTCCCTGTCCCGGTCGCGGACGGCGGCCCCGCAAAGTAGGAACCAAGAGGCACGCTCAACGATCAAGGAAAGGCAGCCCCCATGGTCATCCGGTTTCCGTTGTCGCACAGTTTCAACCGCAGCCTGTTCGCCATTGCTCTCGCGTTCTTGCTTCAGCACCAACTGGTCCGCGCGCAAACGCCGCTGCCGTCGCCGTCTCCCACCCGCCAGGACAACGTGCTGGACGTGATTCACGGCCTGGAGCTTGTGGACCCGTATCGCTGGCTGGAAGACCAGGACGGCGATGAGACGCGCAAGTGGGAAGCCGCACAGAACGCCTACATGCACTCTCTCCTGGACGGCCTGCCCATGCGGCCGCGGATTGCCAAGCGGCTTACGGAAATGCTGCATCACGATACCGTCGGGGCGCCGTTCTACGAAAGCGGATACTACTTCTTTGCCAAAAAAAGCGCTGATCAGGACCTTTCCAGCATCTACCGTCGCAAAGGCGCCGCCGGCGCGGACGAACTGCTCCTCGATCCGCATCCCATGAGTGCTGACCACACCGTCAGCGTTGGGATTCGCAGTGTGTCTCCTGACGCCGGCCTCATGCTCTATGCAGTCCGCCGCGGTGGCGAGGATGAAGTTGAACTCCGCATCATGGACCTGAGCAAGCACCATGATCTGCCGGACGTCCTGCCCCGCGCGCTGTATTACGGCGGGTCGTGGAAGAAGGACCACAGCGGTTTCTTTTACACGCTGGCACGTCGCGACGTGGGCAAGCGCATTTACTACCACGCCCTTGGTACCGATCCCGCCAAGGACCCTGAGATCTTTGGAAAAGGCTACGGACCTGACATCTGGGTGCAATCTTTTGTTTCAGAAGACGGCAAGTATTTGCTGGTGGACGTGCAAGCGGGATGGGCCAAGAACGAATTCTTTGTCCGCAATCTCGCCGGCGACGGGGCTTTTCAGCCGCTGATTACCGGGATTGACGCCCATTTCTCCGCGGCATTCGCCGGCGACTTTCTGATGGTCCAAACCGACTGGAAATCGCCCCGCGGCCGGATTCTCAAGATTGACCTTCATGATCCCAAGCCGGAGAAATGGCAGGAGGTTGTTCCTGCGGGCGCGGATTCCATTCAGAACTTCTCCGTCCTTGGTGGAAAACTGTTTGTGAATTATCTCCACAATGTCACGTCCCACATCGCCATCTTCTCGCTGGACGGCAAGCCGATGGGCGAAGTTTCCTTGCCCTCGCTGGGTTCGGCCGGCGTATTCGGCCGGTTTGACCGCGATGAAGGCCTCCTTAGCTTTTCTTCGTACACCACGCCGGCTTCGGTCTATCGCTACTCGGCGTCCACCGGCAAACGCGAGCTGTGGTTCCGCAATCCTGTCCCGTTTGACTCCAGCCAGTATGAGATGGAACAGGTCTGGTTCACTTCCAAAGATGGCACGCGCGTTCCCATGTTTCTGGTCCATCGCAAGGGCTACAAGCCTGACGGCCACACGCCCACCATTCTTTACGGCTATGGCGGATTCAATGTCAGCCTGACGCCCGACTTCAACACCACCGCGGCGGCGTGGGTGGAGCAAGGCGGCGTTTATGCCGTCGCCAATCTTCGTGGCGGCTCTGAGTTCGGTGAAGCCTGGCACAAAGCCGGCATGCTCGACAAAAAGCAAAACGTCTTTGACGATTTCATCGCCGCGGCCGAATGGCTCATCAAGAACAAGTACACGGAGCCCGACAAACTGGCGATCTGGGGCGGGAGCAACGGCGGACTGTTGATGGGCGCGGTGATGACCCAGCGGCCGGAATTGTTTCGCGCCGTCATTTGCGACCATCCTGATCTGGACATGGTCCGCTACTACAAATGGACCAGAAACAACAATCCGCCGGCGTTGCTGGAGTACGGCAATGCCGCCGATCCTGAACAGTTCAAGTTCCTCTACGCGTATTCGCCCTACCAGCACGTGCAGCCCAAAACCAAGTACCCGGCGGTGCTCTTTACCAGCGGCGACGCGGACACCCGCGTGCCACCCGAGCAGGCCCGCAAAATGGCGGCGCGCATGCAAGCCGCAACCTCTTCTGGACTGCCGGTCCTGCTCATGTATGACAACAAAGCCGGACACTCCGGCGGCCGGCCCTTTAGCCAAATCGTGGACGAACTCGCCCTCAAGCTCTCCTTCCTGGCCTGGCAGCTCGGGATGAAAGAAAAGTAATGAGAAATGGGCTTGAAGCGTGCTAATGTATGTCACCCACAGTTGGACACTCCGGTACCCCCATTTGTGGACTAACCCCTCGCTCAAGCCTCTGGTTCCGACTGGGCCGCTGAGCATGAAAAATAGGAGTAAGTCCAATGACATTTGATCAAAATGACCATGAGCTCAAGTTGCCTTGGACCAGCCTGGTGGTAGTCGTGTTCTTGTTTGCGGTTTCCGCCGCCGCTTATGTGCTGCCCTGGGTCCTGCCACCGCAAGCCAAGCAGAGAGCTTCAGCCTCTTCGGGCCAGCGCTATTCTGTTCCCGGTCAGCGCTAGTTTTTGTGCGGCCATTGCTGCCAGCTTTCTTTTCCTGCAGCCATGGCCGTAGGATTGCCGCATGGGCAGCATCCGCGCTCTAAAACCGGCCACCCGGTGGTGGATCTTCGCCGGAATCTCCGCTTCAGCTCTGGCCATTGTGGCCGCGCTCAAGCCCATGCCCATGCCGCAGTCGTATCACCACTTCGCCGATGCGCGGGCCCTCCTTGGCGTCTCCAACGCCGGTGACGTGCTTTCCAATCTGGCCTTCATTGCTATTGGCGTGTTGGGATTTTACTTCTCGCTGCGCCACGCTTCGTCGCTCGCGGGCAACCAGAAGTGGGCTTACGGGACCATGTTTGCCGGGTTCCTGCTCACCGGCTTTGGCTCGGCTTACTACCATCTTGCCCCCGACAACGCCCGCCTGGTGTGGGACCGCCTTCCCATGACCATCGCCATGGCCGGCTTGATAAGCGCCTTGATCACCGACCGCTTCGGCTCGATTGGACTCCGCATTCTGCCCTTCACCGCGGTGGCAGGAATCATCAGCGTAGTGCAATGGGGATGGAGCGAGGCCCGCGGCCAGGGAGACGTTCGCTGGTACGTCCTCTATCAGGGCATGGTCATGATCACTGTGGTCGCCGTGCTGATCATGTTTCCTTCTCCGCGTCCGGGCACGCGTGAGTTTGTGATTGCCGCTGTTGCCAATTTCGCTGCTAAAATGTTTGAACTCTTCGATAAGCCCATCTTCGCGGCTGGGGGCGTGGTCAGCGGACACACGCTCAAGCATCTCAGCGCCGGACTTGGCTTCCTGCCGCTCGTTGTTCTTCTGGCAGGCATCAAGAAAGAAGAAAGTTGCCAGGTTACGCAGGAACGCGGAGAAACTGCTTAAATCACAAAGCTTGACCAGGTTTTGACCGGCCACCAGCCGGGTTCCAAGGGCCAAAACTGCACGCTGCCCTTTATTCATCGGGAGGTCACACATGGCAGACGCGCAGGGACAATCCCCGGCACAGTCCAAGGCAAAGGTGGGATGCCTGGGCACAATCGTGGTGACGGTTGTGGTAGGCATCCTATGCATATTCGTTTTCTCTCCATGGGCATTACACATGGGCGGGCGGCTGACGCCGGCGATGCGCTGGCATGGCTACGGCAAGCTGCACTCTTCTACCGCCGCCGATTTTGGCCTGTATCTGGACATCTACTATCGCGACCCGGGGCGGCAGCGCAGTGCGGTGCAGGCGTCAAACCTGAACGGCTCGGCCATGCTTTGCAGCCCAAAGCTGCCGGGGCACAAGTACCGCTTGAGCGGCACCGTGTACAGCGCATGGCTGACCGCGGACGGCAAGAGAACGGTGATTCATCTCTACTCTCCCAAGAATGGACAGAAGCTGGATTTCAGCCTGGAAGGCGCATGGAACGGGCAGCAGTTGCTCATGAATGACAAGGGAACCCTGGCCGCCGGGTTCAATCCAGACGGAAGCCCGCACGGCGTGGGCGTGGGAGTGTACAGGCCAAGAGAAAAAGCCGACGTCACGCTGGAATACGGAAGCCAGGACGATTTTGAAACCATCTGCCGCAATCTGGGCGGAAGCAGCCGTTAACGAACGTAATCTCAAACCAACGCAAGCTCACCTGAGGAGTCTTCGTGTATTCATTCCAATCTGATCTGCGCGGTTCGTGGCGCGCGTGTGTAATTGCCTGTTCGCTCACTCTGTTCCTGGTCTCTGGATGCAGGAAAGATTCGCAAAAACAACAATCCGGTAGCGTTTCCGGCGGCAGAGTGGCCAGAACCAAGCAGGGCGGCGTCATCACGCGTCCGTTTCGCGACTTGCGCGATCTGCCCGGCACGGTCTTCGACGTAACCTACACGCCCAACACGGTGCAGATCGGTGAAGCTCAGTGGCAGAAGAGCCTGGTCAGTCTCAGTCGCGATGGCCATGTTTTTGTGTTTGACCTGGCTGACGACAAGGCCCGGCAACTTGCGCCCGGCAAAGTCATGTTCCTGGAAAACCTGGCGGTGATGAACGTGCTTTCGTCTTCTGAGATGGAAGGCCATCGCGTGATAGTGGCTGAGCGCGCCGGCCTTGGCGACCTGATCCAGCACGGGAAGATTTCCTGGAAGGCTCCCATTCAATTCGGAAACATGTCGGCCGCTCTGCCTGGAGGTAGCGACGAACGCTTGAGCGGCATGCAAGAGTGGGGCATTGTGCATGCTGATAGCGGCTCGGGGGAAGAGAAAGGCTGGCACTACAGCTTTGCCTCCACGCCCGAAGGAAAGCAATTGAACGTGCGCTTCAAGGTTTCAAAAGAGTCCAACAGCCTGGAAGTGGTACTCGACGGCAAAGGGCACATCAGCGAGTTCATGAGCGCCGCCAGCATGACGATTGAGAATGGCGGGACTTCGGACTTCTCATTCTCCAACTCCAACTTCAGCGGCGAGTTCAATATTGACTGGTCCGCCATCCGTGGCGAGGGCGACGCCGCGGGACTCGAGGACGCGTCGTTCAAGCTGCCCGCTGCGCTCGTCACGCCGCTGCCTATTGCCGGAATTCCATTTGTACTCAAGGTGGAAGAGAACTTCATCGTGAAGCCGGGATTTGGAGCCAAGAAGGAACTGGCCAAAGGCTCATTTACAGTGAAGTTCGGGGGCGCGCAGGGAATCTCGGTGACCAACGGCGCTCCGTCCTCGGCGGGCACCGCGGAGGCCGATGGCAAGATGAAGGACACAACCACCGTGTCGCTGGCTCCGCACGCCATCCTGATCGGTGTTTCGGTGCCTAAACTATCGCTCAACCTGGGGACCGAGAGCGGCTTCGAGGTTTTGGAGAAGGACATCCCCTCGGGCTTTGCCGACCGGGTTGCGGCATCGCTCGCCAAAAACACTCTGGCCCAGAAAGCCAAAGACTATTTCAAGAATGAAGCGTCAGCCTACGTTCAGGTGGTCACGGTTTTCACCATGACCTCGGCAGGTTCGTTGAGCCTGGTGCCCTGCAAGCTGGAAAGAATCACCGTGACCGGGCAGGCAGGGGCTGACCTGAAAATCCTGGGAAAACAGGCCGGTGACAAGAAGATGGATCTATTCCATAAGGAAGTTGTCATGCGACAGCCCGACATCAAAGCGTGTGGAGAAAAGTAGCAACGGCAAAGGGTGGTGCTGAAGACTATCTCGTCCTTGGGAACAACGTGTAGAAATTCTCCGCCGTTCTCTCGCCGATCTCTTCCTTTGTCGTGCCCCGCAACTGCGCTATGGCTTCCGCGGTGTTCACGACAAACGCCGGCTCATTCCGCTTGCCGCGATGCGGCGCCGGCGCCAGGTAGGGCGAGTCGGTTTCGATTAACATGCGGCCGAGCGGAACTTGTTTTGCGGCTTCGCGAATATTCTCCGCTTTGGGAAAGCTGACGTTGCCTGCGAAGGAGATGTAGAACCCTATATCCAGCGCTGCTTGCGCGTGCTTCCATTCGCCGGTGAAACAATGCAGGATTCCCGGCAGCCCGCTGGGCGCCCAATCCTCGCGCAGCATGTCCAGCGTGTCGTCCCAGGCGTTCTCGCTGTTGTTGCTGGGACGGCAGTGAATAATGATGGGCAGCTTGGCCGCGCGGGCGAGCTCCATCTGGCGGCGAAAGACTTCCTTCTGCACCTCGCGCGGCGAGTGGTCGTAAAAATAGTCCAGGCCAATCTCGCCCCAGGCAATGATCTTGGGATGTTTTGCCAACGCCGTCATCTCTTCGTAGTCAGCGTCGGTAGCCACGTGGGCTTCATGTGGATGCAGCCCGGTGCTGGCGAAGATCCAGTCATGCTGCTCGGCAACTTTCAAGCCGCAGTCATACGTCCCTGGCCCCGTTCCGCTGCCGATGGCCAGAATCCGCTCAAGTCCAGCCTCACGCGCGCGCGCCAGCATCGCATCGCGATCTTGATCGAATTTGCTGCCCTCTACATGGGCGTGGGAATCAATGTACAAAGGCTCTCCGAATCAATGATGAAAATGACGATAAGTCGCAAGTACATCCCAAATTAAGTGACTAAGAATCACAGGCCATAACCTCCGCCACACCGCGAAGTAGATAGCCGAGATGGCGAATCCCGTCCCCACGATGAGCGCGCCTGCCAGACCATAATAAAGGTGATAGCTGGTTTGAAACGCAACGCTAGCCAGTGCGGCCAACCACACTGGCCAGGAAAGGTCGATCAACTCTGTCATCAAGTAGCCACGTACCAGGATTTCCTCAAAGAATGGCGCGGCCACGCTGTACCCGGTCATGAGGACCATGGAAACACCCAAAAATACGGCGTCAGTGTTTCGATACTGAAAGTACTCCTGGTTCCAGAAATAGTAGCCAAGCTGAAAGATCGCAGAGCACGCGTAGTACGCCACCCAAGACACAACGAAAAGGGCCAGCCCTTTGAATGCGTCCAGCCAGTGAAAAGCCAGGCCAATATCTTTTAATTTTCTTCCCTGCCTTCGCAGCAAAAGAAATAAGAGCGCCAGCGCGCCAATTTCGTGAAGCAGGCTGTTGGTGAAGCGCCAGTTTATGTAGGAAGGATCTGTCTTGACTGGAACGAAGAAGAGAAACAAAGCAGATGAAATAGGCCCGCTGAAGCCGATGAACAACACCAGCACAAGATCCGCGATCCTGTGCCGACGGGTTACCTGATGTGGTGGATCAGCAGGAGGTGAAGTTTCGGATGACTGCTCTTGGTCTGTAAGTGTCATTCGTCGCAGTAAGCAAGCCTATTTCAGCTTCGCCCCTACCGGCACATCTTCCAAAAAGCTGGCCAGCACCGGCAGGCCTTCTTCACCGGCGGACGCCGCCACGATCATTCCGTTCGATTCCAGTCCGCGCAGCTTGCGCGGCGCCAGGTTGGCGACGATCACCACTTTGCGTCCGATCAACTTCTCCGGATCGTAGGCCAAGGCAATTCCCGCCACCACCTGGCGAACTTCGGTACCTATGTCCACTTCCAGGCGCAGCAGCTTGTCGGCGCCTTTTACCTTTTCCGCGTGCTTGACCAGGCCTACGCGCATTTCAACTTTCAGGAAGTCGTCAATGCTGATTTTCCCGTCGGGCAGGGCAGCGGCCGGCTTCGGCGTAGCAGTCGCGGCGGCTGGCGTTGTGCCGCCGGCAGCCGGCGCAGGTGACAGCGCTGCCGTCGCACTGGCCGGCTGGGCTTCCGTTTGAACTGCGGGTGTTTGAACTGCGGGCGCTGGTTTGGAGCGCTCTTGTTCCATTTGTTGCATCCTTTCGACTGCGGATTTATCAGCACGCGGAAACACCGGCTCAATCTTGCCCAGCTTGCAGGCCAGCGGAAGCTGGCCCCACTTGATCTCCGCCAGGTCGAACTTGGTTATGTCGCCCAGCCCCAACTGCCGCCATATCTTGTCTGTGGATTCCGGCAGGACGGGATGCGCCAAGGCGGTCACAATGCGCAGCGCTTCAGCAGCGGTGTAAAGAACGGTCGCCAGCCGGGCCTTGTTCTCCTCGCCCTCTTTTTCAGCCAACGCCCACGGCTCTTCTTCCACCAGGTATTTGTTCACCGACCCCACCAGCGCCCACGCCGCTTCCAGCGCCCGCGAGAACTGGAAATCTTCAAAGAACACGTTGAAGTCAATGATCGCCGTCTCCGCCTGGTTGCGAATGACAGCGTCAGAATCCTTCTTTGCCGCCAGCGACGAAGGATACGGCACCGCGCCGCCGAAATAACGGTTGATCATGGTCAGCGTGCGGCTGGAAAGATTGCCCAGATCGTTGGCCAGGTCAGAGTTGTAGCGCTGTATCAGCGCGTCAAAACTGAACGACCCATCCTGGCCGAACACAACTTCCCGCAGCAGGAAATAACGCAGCGCGTCATTGCCCAGCACATCAATCACCGTCTCCGCGCGGACAATATTCCCGCGGGTCTTGGACATCTTGCTCTTTTCAAACAGCAGCCAGCCGTGCGCGATGATGGTCTGGGGTAGCGGCAGGCCAGCGGCCATGAGGAACGCCGGCCAGTACACGCAATGAAAGCGGATAATTTCTTTTCCGATCATCTGCACGTCGGCCGGCCAGTAGTTCGCGAATTTTTCTTGCTCCGCCTTCTCCGGCGAGCCGAATCCAATGGCCGTGATGTAATTGCTCAGTGCGTCCAGCCACACGTAGACGATATGCTTGGGTTCGCCCGGCACCGCGATGCCCCACTTGAACGTGCTGCGGCTGATGGAGAGATCGCGCAGCCCGCTCTTCACAAACGCGATCACCTCATTGCGCCGCGTCTCCGGACGGATGAAATCCGGATGGTCCTGAAAATGCTTGAGCAGCTTGTCGGCGAAGGCCGAAAGCTTGAAGTAATAGTTCTCTTCGCTCACCGTCTCGGTGATTCGTCCGCAGTCCGGACAAGGATCGCCCGGCTTGGCGCCGTCCACATAAGCTTCGTCTGAGACGCAGTACTGGCCGGTGTACGTGCCCTTGTAGATGAAGCCGTTTTTCTCCAGACGCTTCCACAATTCCTGCGCGCCCTGCTTGTGCCGAGGCTCAGTGGTGCGAATGAAATCACTGTAGGTGATGTTCATCCGGTCAAAGAGTTTGCGGAACGCCGCGGAGACTTCGTCGGTGAACGCTTGCGGTGTGGTGCCGGCGGCCGTGGCGGAGCGCTCAATCTTCTGCCCGTGCTCGTCCGTGCCGGTAAGGAAAAAAGTGTCATAGCCCAGAAGCCGTTTGCGGCGGGCCACGGCATCACACACCAGCGTGGTGTACGCATGCCCAATGTGCGGGCGCGCATTGACGTAGTAAATGGGTGTGGTGATGTAGAACTTACGGGCCTTATCCATTCTTTTGGTCCAGATAAATCTTAATCGCTTCTTGCATAACCGTCCTTAGCGGGACGTGCTGTTGTTCGGCGATGCGCCGGCAGTCTTCGTATTCCGGCGCGTAATTGCTGACGCTGCCGTTCAAGCTGGCCAGTTTCATTCGCACTTCACCCCATTGCGTGCGGACGTTGACGTGACGCCGGGCCAGCGTGGCGCGTGATTCCTGCCGCATGCGCACGCCCAGCGTGGTGGTCTCCGCGAAAATCAGTTTGCTCAGCTTGGGGCTGTCTTCCGGGCGGCACAGCACGGTTAGCAGCATCCCCGGACGGTTCTTCTTCATCTGCACCGCGGTGCTGAACACGTCCAGTGCTCCCGCCGCCAGGATACATTCCGTCACGTAGCCGAAGACCTGCGGGGTCATGTCATCCACGTTGGCTTCCAGGACGCTGATCTGCTCCATCGCATTTGCAGCAACGGATTCTGCCGCCGTTTCGACGATCGTGGTCTCGCCTAACGTCAGCCGTACCACGTTGGGATGGCCGAGGAAGTTGCGCGATCCCGCGCCGTATCCGGTTTTCTGCGGCTTCATGCGGGGAAAGGTCGCGAAGCGCGAAGCCAGCACGCTGACGATTGCCGCGCCCGTCGGCGTGACCAGTTCTTTCTGGATTTCGCCTGAGTACACCGGAGCATTCTTCAGCAACTCAAGCGTCGCCGGTGCAGGGATGGGAAACGTTCCGTGCGCGCAGACCACGGTCCCGCCGCCTACGTTGAGCGGCGAGCACACAAACTCGTCCACGCCCAGCGCTTCGGCCCCGACGGAAGCGCAGACAATGTCTACGATCGCGTCAATGGCGCCGACTTCATGAAAATGAATCTTCTCGATGTCCGAATTGTGGACTTTCGCCTCTGCCGCGCCCAGAGCTTCAAAGATCTTGATGGCGCGGTCCTTCGCGCCCTGGCTGATGTCAGCCTTATTGATGATGGAGCGAATTTCCTTCAGGCCACGATGTGCATGCTGGCCATGGGAGTGAGCATGGTCATGCGGGTGATCATGCGCGTGATCAGGGACCGGACCGTGATGCTCATGCTCGTCCGGAAACCCATGCTCACGGGATTGATCGTGCGGAAGTTCATGGTCATGCGGATGTTCATGATCATGCGGGTGAGCTTGTTCGTGATCATGTGCGTGCTCATGCGAGTGCGCGTGTTGCTCGCCATGAGAAAGCTCTTTGCCGTGCGAGTGATCGTGCTCTTGCTTCGCGGACGACAAGGTTTCAGAGCCGAGCGCTGACTGCTGATTGCTGACTGTTGACTGCTGATTGCTGAGAGCGGAATGCTGAGTGCTGAACGCTTTCTTCGCCCAGAATTCCTCGCGCGGCAGTTCTTTCTCTCCCGCGGCGATCACGTCAACCTTGGTCGCGCTGATGCCGCTGCGGTCCACGCGGGAAATCTCCAGCCGGGCGTCCACGCCCAGGGCCTCCACCGTGCGGACAAGAAGTTCAGGCGGAACTCCGGCGTCCACCAGGGCGCCAAGAAACATGTCGCCACTGATCCCGGAGAAGCATTCTAAGTATGCGATTCGCATGAAAGTGCCTGAACATTCATCATAGGGTCAGCGGTTTAACCCGTCAAACTCTCCCCGGCCGGGCGCTTTGTTATAATCTGCTTTCTATCAGCAACTTACAGGTCTAACACGCTCCAAGGGTCGCATCGCCACAACACCATTTAAAGGCCAACACTTTGTACCTGGAACTTGAGCAGCAGCTTACCCGGCACGTCCGCGACTTCCTCAAGCGGCAGTATTCGCTTGACCTGCCGCGCCTGGTGGTGGACCAGCCGCCCAATGTGGGTCTGGGCGAGTACGCGTTGCCGCTCAGCTTTGAGCTGGCCAAACGGCTGCGCAAGCCGCCGCGCAAGATTGCCGAAGAGATTGTCGCCGGGCTGGGCACGGTGCCGGGATTTGAGAAGTTTGAAGTCGCAGGAGCGGGCTATATCAATGCCCGCCTGGATCGTGAAGCCGCGGCGCGTGTTCTGCTGCAAGGTTTGCGACGCGAAGCTTCGGCAGGCGAAGCCGCGTCCGCGAAGGCGGAAAAGATCCTGGTGGAGCATACCAGCATCAATCCCAACAAGGCGGCGCACATCGGGCATTTGCGCAACGCCATCTTGGGCGACACGTTTGTCCGCCTGTTGCGGGCTTCCGGCGCGCACGTGGACATTCAAAACTACATTGACAACACCGGCGTCCAGGTGGCGGACGTGGTGGTGGGCTTCCTCCATCTGGAAAAGAAATCCCAGAGTGACGTGCAGACTCTGATCGCGCAGGGCAACGCGGGCAAGCCTTTCGACTACTACTGCTGGGACCTCTACGCCAAAGTCTCGCAGTGGTATGAAGCGAGCAAAGACAATCTTAAGCTTCGCCTGCAGACACTGCATGACATCGAACGCGGAGGCAGTGAAGCGGCAGCGATGGGCGCGCTGCTCTCCGCGGCCATCATCCGGCGGCACCTGGAAACCATGCAGCGGTTGGGCATCCAATATGACTTTCTGCCGCAGGAGAGCGAAATCCTGCACCTGCATTTCTGGGACCTGGCCTTCGAGCAGATGAAACAGAAAGGCGTGCTCTACTTTGAAACCGAAGGCAAGAACCAAGGCTGCTGGGTGATGAAGCGGGCCGGAGGCAAAGCGGCCGCGGCGTCTGAAGCGCAGAGTGACGCCGTTGCAGAAGCGCCGGAAGGCCCTGACGAAGACGCCAAGGTCATCGTCCGCTCCAACAACACCGTGACTTACGTCGGCAAGGACATTGCCTACCACCTGTGGAAGTTTGGCCTGCTGGGAAAGGACTTCGGCTATCGCAAGTTCTATCGCTATCCTGACGGGCATGAGGTGTGGATCTCCGCCGAATCCGGTGAGAGCGACCACCCGCATTTTGGCGGCGTCCACGCCATCTACAACGTGATTGATTCCCGCCAGGCTGATCCGCAGAACAACGTGATTGAGGCCATCCGCGGTCTCGGCTACACCGAGCAGGCGGAGAATTATCACCATTTTTCTTACGAGATGGTTGCGCTCACGCCGCGTTGCGCCATGGACCTGGGCTATGAAGTCTCAGAAGAAGACCAGAAGCGCTCGTTTATTGAGGTCTCGGGTCGCAAGGGGTTCGGCGTAAAAGCCGACGATCTGCTGGACTCGCTGATCGCCGCCGCGCAAAAAGAAGTGGACACGCGGCATCCGGAGACGCCTGAATCCGAGCGCCGCGAGACTGCCACCCAGATCGCCATCGGCGCGCTCCGTTATTTCATGCTCAAATTCACCAAGGGAACGGTGATTGCCTTTGATTTAAACGAGGCCCTGAGCTTTGAGGGCGAGACCGGCCCTTACGCGCAGTACGCCATCGTCCGGGCGGGGAATATTTTCCGCAAAGCCGGACTGAGCGCGGATGAAATTCTTGCCGGCGAAACTGCTCTGCGGTTTTTGAACGAAGACGACGAACTCTGGGAACTCTGGCTCAAGGCCGGACAGCTCTCCCACGTCGTCCAGCAGTGCATCGCAACGACCGAGCCTGCTTACGCGGCAAAGTACGCGTTCCAGTTGGCGCAACAGTTCAACAACTTCTACCACAAGCACCACATCCTCACCGAGACTGACGACGCCCGCAAGCGCTTCCTGCTGGCGACGGCCGCGGTTGTCAGGCGGTCGTTAATTCAGTGCTTGGACATGATGGGGATCGCCGCGCCCAGAGTGATGTGAGCAGAACTCTGCCGCAGATTTCGCAGATGGGCGCAAGATAAGAACATTAGCCGCGAATCGCGCGAAAAGACGCTAATGTCTGGCTATTTGCCAATTGCCATTTGCTAATTGCTCCCTTGAAAAACGTGCACTCAATCGCAACTCTTAGTAAGCTATTAGCGCATGCCAGAAAACACTTTTGACATCGTCAGCAAGGTTGATATGCAGGAAGTCGCCAACGCGATCCAGAACGCGCTCAAGGAAGTCCATACGCGGTTTGATCTCAAGGACTCCAAGTCGGAGATCGCCGTGGAAGGCAAGGACGCCATCATCATGAGCTCGTCGGACGAATACAAGCTGAAAGCCGTGAATGATATCCTGCAAAGCAAACTGGTCAAGCGCGGCGTGGCCATCAAGGCGCTCACCTACGGCGTGGTGGAGCCGGCGGCGGGATCGCGTGCGCGGCAGAAGATCACCATGCAGCAGGGCATCCCGATCGAGAAAGCCAAGGAGATCGTCAAGCTGATCAAGGACTCCAAGAAGAAAGTGCAAGCTTCGATCCAGGGGGACCTGGTGCGGGTGAGCGGCAAAGACCGCGACTCTCTGCAGGAGATCATCGCGCTGCTCAAGGGCCACGACTTCGGCATTGACATGCAGTTCACCAACTATCGCACCAACTGATAGATTGTCGCGACGGATCACATTGGTTTCATTAAGGGGAAGTTTTGAGTTTACCGGCCTCAGGCAACGCCAAAGAAGTTTTCGAGCTGCTGCGCGACGATCTGGCGGCGATTGAGCGCGAGTTCGGGCGGGACACCGTCTCCGGCGTGCGCGCCATCACCGACATTGGCGAGCACCTGCGCGCCGGCGGCGGAAAGCGGATTCGTCCCGCGCTGCTGCTGCTGGCGGCCAAGCTGTTCCCGCATGACGAGCGTTCGGCCGTCCGCCTGGGCGCGGTGGTGGAGATCATCCACACCGCCACGCTAGTGCATGACGACATTATTGATGAGGCCAAGACGCGCCGCGGACGCCCGGCGGCCAACACTCAGTGGGGAAATTCCAAGTGCGTTCTGGCGGGCGACTGGCTGTACATGCAGGCCTTCAAAATCGCCGTGCAGGAACGCAACTTCCGCATCCTGGACGTGCTCATCGAACTGACCCAGCAGATGGTCGAGGGCGAACTGCTCCAGATGGAGAAGCTGGGCAAGTGCATCACGCTGGACGAACACTTTGACTTGATCTTCCGCAAGACCGCGTGCCTGTTCGCCGTGTCTATGCGCATGGGCGCGCTGCTGGGCAAGGCAAGTGAAGAACAGGAAACCCGCCTGGGAGAATACGGACGGCACCTGGGTCTGGCCTTCCAGATCGTGGACGATGTTTTGGACCTCACGGCCTCGGAAGCCGTGCTGGGAAAGCCGGTCGCCAGCGATTTGCGTGAAGGCAAGGTCACCATGGCGGTGATCCACGCGCTGGAGCGGTGCACTCCGCTGGAGCGCAAGCTGGTGGAGACCGTGCTGCAAGAGCGGGCGTTTATCAGCGTGCAGCATGAACAGGTTCTGGAAATACTGAAGCGCTATGGCTCCATCCAGTACGCGTACGACGAAGCCGCCAAGCACGCCAAGGCGGCGCGCAACGCCATCTGCACGTATCCGGATTCAGAGATCAAGCGAGCATTGCTCACGATTCCGGAGTTCGTGGTCGAGCGCAGCAGTTGAGAAGCCGAGCGAAGCAGCTAAAACGCCGAGCGCAGCAGTTAATCATCAGGACCAAGTAACGATGATCGATCGCATTGACCATTTCGTGCTGACGGTGAGAGACATTGACGCCACCTGCGAGTTCTACCAGCGCGCGCTGGACATGGAAGTGGTCACCTTTGCCGGAGGCCGCAAAGGCCTGGGCTTTGGCCAGAACAAGATCAATCTGCACCAGCAAGGCAAAGAGTTTGAGCCCAAAGCCAACCGCGCGGTGCCTGGCTCGGCGGATTTTTGTCTCATAACCAAGACCCCCATCGCCGAGGTGATGAACCGGTTAGCGCGTCTGAAGATCCAGATCGTAATCGGGCCGGTGGAAAAGATCGGCGCGCTGGGACCTATGACGTCTGTTTATTTTCGCGACCCGGACCTGAATCTCGTTGAAGTTTCCAACTACGGCGAGAAAGCCGCCGCTGGTGTATAGAAAACAATCATGCCGTTATCCACACTCATTGTTGACGACGAACAGCTCGCGCGCGACGAGCTGAGCTACCTGCTCAAGTCGGTGGACGACGTCAACATCGTCGCCCAGGGGCGCAACGGCCTGGAAGCCGTGAATCTCATCAAAGAACATTCTCCCGACCTGGTCTTTCTCGACGTGACCATGCCCGGCCTGGACGGCTTTGGCGTGATCAAAAAGCTGATTGACCGCAAGATTCCCCTGCCGCAATTTATTTTTGCCACGGCGTTTGACCAGTACGCGGTGAAGGCCTTTGAAGTTAACGCGGTTGATTATCTGCTGAAACCTTTCGACAAAAAGCGCGTGACGCAGGCGGTGGAGAAAGCGCGGAAGAAGCTGCAATCGTCGTCCGCCGCCGGCAATGACAAGCTGGAAGCGCTGGTCAAGATGCTGGAGGCGCAGAAGCCGCAGAACTCCAAGGTCCTGGTGCGCGCCGCGGGCCGCATGTTTCTGGTGGACCAGAAGGACGTGTGCTTCGCTTCCATTGAAGACGGCATTATCAGCGTGGTCTCCACCAGCATGGAGGGCCAATCGAACTGCCGCACGCTGGAAGAACTGCTGGACGGCCTTGATCCTGACATGTTCTGGCGGGCGCACCGCTCCTACGTGGTGAACATCAACCGCATCAAGGAAGTGGTGCCGTGGTTCAAAAGTTCCTACCAGCTGCGCATGGACGACAAGAAGCAGAGTGAGGTCCCGGTGAGCCGCGCCCAGACCAAACGGCTGAGAGAGCTGTTCGGACTATAGCGCCATGGTTCGCGATTTTCGCAACCAGCCAACATATCCAGCGCAGAGACGAGCGATCGCCGCTCGGGCCGCGAAACTGCCGAAATGGACCACGAAGTCGGCGTAGAGACGTAGCACCGCTACGTCTCACTCTCAAGCGACGCGCCTCACTTCCGGGACCACGCTAAACTCCAGCCTCTTCGAGCCGCGCAACACCGTCAGCCTGGTCACCACGCCAATGCGCTCTTCGCCCAGCAGGCGATGCAGTACGTCCATACCTTCCACAGGCTCGCCTTCCAGAGCGACGATCACGTCGCCTTCTTGCAGGCCGGACTTGCTGGCGGGCGTTCCGGGCTCAATGGCCAGAAGCAGCGCTCCGGTTGAGTTCTTGAGGTCGTAATGCCGGGCAATGATCTTGTTCAGCGGCGCGGTCTGTGCCTGCACGCCGATAAAGCTGCGGTGCACCACGCCGTCGCGAATCAATTTGGTGGCGATGAACTTCGCTGTGTTGATGGAAATCGCAAAGCACAGTCCTTGCGCGGGAAGAATTGTGGCTGTGTTCACGCCGATGACTTCGCCGCGCGCGTTCACCAGCGGCCCGCCGGAGTTGCCGGGATTGAGCGCGGCATCGGTCTGGATAACGTCTTCAATCAGGCGTCCGGATTGCGACCGCAGGCTGCGGCCCAGTGCGCTCATCACGCCCGCGGTGACGGTGTGTTGGAAGCCGTACGGGTTGCCGATGGCCACCACCAGCTGTCCTACGCGAATCTGCCGCGAGTCGCCGAACCTGACTGCCGGGAGCACCGGAGCGTCCACGCGAAGCAGCGCCAGGTCCGTGTCAGGATCCTCGCCGATAAGCTGTGCGCTGAACTCGCCGTGCTCGGGCGTCCACACTTTGAGTTTTTCCGCGCCGTGGACTACGTGGCTGTTGGTGAGAATGAAGCCGTCAGGAGTAAAGAGGAACCCTGACCCGCTCCCGCCGCGTCCGCGAGCAGCTTCCGTCTGTATGCGCACAACCGCCGCGCTGGCCGACTCCGCCACGCTGGTTACCACGCGGGAGTAAGCGTCCATGGCCTCGGCTTCTGTAGGCAAGCTGGCCAATTCCCGCGACCGCACGTCAGATTCAGAGAAAGAAATGAACGAAGGAGAATTCCTCATACTTTGATTGGATAGTGCGGTCGAGGCAAAGGATTCAGCGCCGGTCTCCGCGCACGCGTCGCCGCCATTTACAATGCCAGCGTGCAAGACTTGAAAGGCAAGACGGTCCTGATCACCGGCGGCGCTCGGCGCCTGGGGCGCGCCATGTCGCTGGCCATGGCGGGAGCCGGGGCGCAGGTGGCATTCACCTACCTGAGTTCGGAAGAAGCCGCCCGCCAGACTCTGGAACAGATCAGCGCGTCAGGCGGAGCCGGTTTCGGCGTGAAGTGCGACGTCCGCCAGGAAAGCTACATCGTTCGCACGGTTGACTCGGTGCGCGACAAATTCGGCGGCCTGGACATTCTTATTAACAACGCCGGAAGTTTCGGGACTGCGCCGCTCGAGCAAATCAGAGTGGAGCAATGGGACGACATGTTCGCTACCAACGTGCGCGGGCCGTTTCTGTTTTCCCGGCACGCGACTCCAGAGCTGCGCAAGTCCGGCGGACGAATCATCAATCTGGGGTCGCTCGGCGGAGAAAAGCCGTGGGCCACGCACGCCCACTACTGCTCCTCCAAAGCCGCTTTGCACATGCTGACCCAGGTGATGGCCAAGGCGCTGGCGCCGGAAATTGCCGTGAACTGCGTGGCGCCGGGCATGATTGATTCCGGCGATCGCGGAGACGACGCGCAGCTCATGCAGAAGCTCGCCGCACGCAGTCCGATGGGGAAAAACGGAACGCCCGCCGACGTGGTTGACGCCGTGCTGTATTTCGCCACCTGCTCCAAATTCATCACCGGGCAAATCCTGACCGTGGACGGCGGCCTGGGATTGGTCTGACGCTGTCATCTGTTTCGTGGCTTTATGCTCTCGACTTCAATCACCACCTTCACCAGCCAGCAATGGGCAAGAGTTTTGGTGAGCGGCGGGCCTTCAAAGCATTGCCGGACAGACATTACTTTGTAAGTTTTGTTTTTGGCGTCGCGTGTGATGGCGACTTCATCTCCGGTCCTGGGTAGCGGGTTGACGAGGTGGATTGGACTTGTGGCGATCCTCTTACCCTGGCACATGAACTCCAACAAGGCCGGCGAACCTGCCGCGGGCTGAGTCACTGCTTGGGAATGTGGCGCCGCGCCCAGGTTTTCGGGCGTCACGCCATGCTTGCGCAGGATCGCCGCTACGTCTTGAGAAGCTTCCATCAGCCCCAGCGTCAAGTGCTGAGGAGTAACGTTGCGGCTACCTTGCAACTCAGCTTGAACCGCAGCTTCCGCCAGGGCCCTTTTGCACTCTTCAGTGAGAGGCATATCAACGCTGGTTGACGTCTTTTCGCCGAGGCTTGGCAAAGCTTTTCTGCAGTCTTCAATAATGCTGTCTGCTGAGACGTTATTGCCGGCCAGCGTGAACGTCGCGCCGCTTTCGCGCAAAAGTCCCAGCAGCAGGTGCAGGGAACCAATGGCTGAAGCGCCGTGTTGTGAGGCTTCATAGCGTGCGAAGAAGATGGCCCGGCGCGCGGGTTCCGTATAACGTTCGAACATACAACATTATTTTACCGCTGGCTGACGAAGGCTTTCACCACGATTGCCTTGGGGTCTCGGCCCAGGGGGATCATGGTCCCCAACGTGGGGGTGTCCGGCTGGGGACGTCCTTTACGGTCCACCAGGGAGAGCACGGTCAGGTCGCCGCTGCCGGTATTCACCACCAGGAGCATGAGTTGATTGGGAGAGAAGGCCAGCGCTTCCGGATGGCGGCCCACTTCCACCGAACTGGTGCGCTTGCCGGTATCAATGCTGTACACCGCCACGGCGTCCGAACCGAAGTTGGCGACATAAAGAAAAGCGTTGTCGGGCGATACCAGCGCCTGTGCTGGCTGGTCGCCGATGAGGAACGTGTTGTTCACTTCGTTGGAGTTGGTGATGACTTCTGAAATCGAACTCGCTGACCGGTTGCAGACAAAAACTTCGCCGCCGTCGGGCTTCACGGCCACGTGGACTGGTCCCTGGCCCACGTCCAGCAAAGCCAGGAGCTTGCCGGCCTTCAAGTCAATCGCTGCCACCTGCTTGGAATCATCGCAAGCCACAAAGACTTTGCTGGAATCGGGCAGAATGCCCAGGTCCACCGGCTCGTGGCAGGTCTTGATCTTGCTGCTGAGCGCGAGCTTTTCTGTATCAACAATGGCCACCGAGTCTTCGTCGCGCAGCGTCACCACGGCGAGCTTTCCGTCTGGCGTAACTCGCGCCAGTGTGGCGCCGTTGCCGACGTAAAAAGTTTTGATCAACCGGCGCTCTTCCAGGTCAATTACAGAAAGGTTTGCTGAGCCGGCGTTAGCGACGTAAGCCCGCTTGCCGTCCGCCGAAACATCCACAAAGTAAGGAGCTCGATGCACGCCGATGGTGAAGACCACTTTGTTGGTTTCCGCGTCAATCACGCTCAGGTTGTTGGAGTCGGTGTTGACCACGTAGATTTCATTGCGCTTAGGGTTGGCGGCCAACCCTGCGGGGTTCTTGCCCACTGCGACCACGGCGCGCACCGCCAGCGTGCGCAAGTCAACCACCGTTACGTTGTTGCTGCCGCTGTTGCTGACGTAAGCGTATTCGCGATAGTTGGGGACGGGGTCCGGCGTGTCCTGGCAGCCGCAAAGAGCCGCCGCAAGAACCATGACTGCCTTGAAGCATCGCTGGACATCAGAGCGGCGCAAGCTATTTGCCGGCCTTGGCCGCCGCCGGTTGCCGTTGCGGCTCCTGAACGTTGCGATGCACTACCGGTGCAATCTGCCGGATCTCGGCCATGAGTTCGTCAAACTGGTCAGGGAAGAGGGACTGCACGCCATCGGAAAGCGCGCGATCGGGATCATGGTGCACTTCCACGATCAGGCCGTCGGCTCCCACAGCCACCGCGGCCCTCGCCAGCGGCAACACTTTGTCGCGCTTGCCGGTGCCGTGGCTGGGGTCCACGATGATGGGCAGATGGCTCAGCTTCTGTACCGCCGGGACTATGCTCAAGTCCAGCGTGTTGCGGGTGTGGTCGGCAAAAGTGCGGACGCCGCGTTCGCACAGGACCACCTGGTAGTTGCCTTCATTCAGAACGTATTCGGCGGCCATGAGAAATTCTTCCAAGGTCGCCGACATGCCGCGCTTCAGCAGCACCGGCTTGCGCGTCTGTCCGGCTTTCTTGAGCAGGGAGAAATTCTGCATGTTGCGCGCGCCAATCTGGATCATGTCCGCGTACTGGGCCACCAGGTCAAGCGACTCGTGGTCAATTGCCTCGGTGACGATCAGCAGGCCGAAGCGGTCGCGAATTTCGGCCATGATCTTCAAAGCTTCTTCACCCATACCCTGGAAGGCGTATGGCGAGGTGCGCGGCTTGTAGGCGCCGCCGCGGAAAAATCTCGCTCCCGCGCGGGCCACACGCTCGGCGGCGGCAAACGCCTGCTCGCGGGATTCAATGGAACACGGGCCGGCGATGATCCCCAGATCGCGCTCGCCGAAAGTGGCGTCACTGCCGGGGAAGCGGACGACCGTGTCTTCATCTTTCACGTCGCGGCTCACCAGCTTGTACGGCTTGCTGACGACGATCACTTCCTGCACGCCCGACATTTCTTCCAGCGCGCCGGCTTCCACCGCGCCTTTGTTGCCAGTAATTCCAATGGCCGTGCGCATGGCGCCGGGAATGGCGTGCGGGCGATAGCCCAGCGATTCAATCCTGTCGCAAACGGCACGCACCTGTTCGTCCGTGGCGTGCGCCTTCATTACCACCAGCATTTTGGTCCTGACCCCTGTAAAAAGCACTTTCAGTGTACTGTGATTGGCGCGTCCTGGGCAATCAAAAGGCCTTAGATTAGCGTGTTAAAATCAGTGGTTTAGCGCATGTCTTTCGACGATACAGGCTCAAAACGCAAGCTGGGCATGAAGGACGTGCTGCTGTGGTCGCATGGCGACCCTCCGCCGCCCAGCCTCAGACTGGTAGGTATTCATACCTCCACCGCGGGCGGCGTGGCGACCTCCGCCGAGAGGGCCTACCGGCTGGGCGCAAACACTTTCCAGATTTTTTCCTCCAGCCCGCGACAATGGCAGCCGTACCCGTTGTCGCAAGCGCAGTGCGACGAAATGCGCCGGCTGAGGGAAAAGTACCGCCTTGGTCCGCTGGTCATTCATGCTGGATATCTGGTGAACCTGGCCAGCGCCGCCGCTGAGTTTCACCGCAAGTCGGTCCAGGCCTTTCGCGGCGAGGTGGAGCGTGCACTTGCTCTGGGCGCCGAGTTTCTGGTGCTGCATCCCGGCTCTTTTCGCGGACGCAGCCGCGAAGAAGGTTTGCAATTGGTGGCGCGCTCCATCGCCGAAGCAGCGCAAGGACTTGGACTGGAGAATTCCCACCTCCGGGTCCTGATTGAGAACACAGCCGGAGCCGAGTTCTCCCTGGGTGGATCGTTTGAGCAGGTAGGGCATCTTTTGCAGTATCTGTCTCCCGTCTGTCCCGTAGGCGCGTGCATTGATACCTGCCACACGCATGTTTCCGGGTATGACATGGTCACCGAAAGCGGATGGCAGGAAACCATGCAGAAGCTGGATACGGCCATCGGCCTCAAGAACGTTTTTGTCTGGCACTGCAATGATGCGAAGGACCCCTGCGGCTCCCGGCGTGACCGGCATGAGCACATCGGCCGGGGAACCATGGGACTGGAACCCTTCCGGCGATTGCTGAACGACTCACGCACTGCGCATGCCGCTTTCATCGCGGAGACGCCCATTGACGAGCCCAAGGACGATTTGCGCAACGTCGGGAAATTGAAATCACTAGTGCAAGGCGCCGGGGTTCCGGCAAGAAGAAAAAGGGCATAAGATAGAACATGGCTGAAACCACCAACATTCCCGCCAACCCATCGCAACGGCAAAATGATGACCGTTACGATCACCAGCGCATAGAAGAGAAGTGGCACGCCCGCTGGCAGGCCGATCCCAGCCTCTTTGCGGCTGAACCGCATGACAGCAAGCGCAAGAAGTACTACGTGCTGGAAATGCTGCCGTATCCCTCCGGCGCGTTGCACATGGGACACGTACGCAATTACGCCATCGGAGACGCGCTTGCCCGCTACATGTGGATGCGCGGCTACAACGTGCTTCATCCCATGGGCTGGGACGCTTTCGGCCTGCCCGCGGAAAACGCCGCCATCAAGAACAACGTTCCGCCGAAGAAGTGGACGCTCGACAACATCGCGCACATGAAGACCCAGATGAAGCGCATGGGCTTCAGCTACGACTGGTCGCGCGAAGTCACCACATGTTTGCCGGAATACTACCGCTGGAACCAGTGGTTCTTCCTGAAGCTCTTTGAGAAAGGCCTGGCGTATCGCAAGAAGAGCAAGGTGAATTGGTGCCCGGAGTGCGCCACGGTGCTGGCCAACGAGCAGGTGGTCGGCGGCATGTGCTGGCGGCATGAGGACACGCCGGTGGAGCAGCGCGAGTTGGAGCAGTGGTTCGTCCGCACCACCAAATATTCTGACGAATTGCTCAACAGCCTGGACCAGCTTGAAGGCTGGCCGGAAAAAGTCAAGACCATGCAGCGCAACTGGATTGGCCGCAGTGAAGGCGCGCTGGTGGATTTCCAAATTGATACTTCAGAAGGGAAGCTGGCTGGAAAGATCACCGTCTTCACCACGCGGATTGACACCATTTTCGGCGCGACTTCCATCCAACTTGCGCCGCAGCATCCGCTGGTGGCGGCCTTGATCGGCGACGATTCGCACCTTCAAGCAAAGGTTGAAGAAATGTCCGGCGAGCAAGGCAAAGCCAAAGAAGCCGGCGATTTCAGCGAGATTGAGAAGCACGGCGTCTTCACCGGCGCTTACGCCATCAATCCGTTTAACCAGGAGAAAGTCCCCATCTGGGTGGCCAACTACATACTGATGGACTACGGGACGGGCGCCATCATGTCCGTGCCGGCGCACGACGAGCGCGACTATGAGTTCGCGCAAAAGTACGGCCTGGAAATTCGGATCGTGATTCTGCCCCGGCGCGTAGGCGAACCTCCCGCCCCAGGCGAACCTGAGAAGCCTGTGCTTCCCTACACGCACACTGACAGCATGCTCATCAATTCCGGGGAGTTCAACGAGCTCTCCAATGAAGATGCCATAAAGAAGATGGCGGAATTCGCGGAGCAATATGGCTTTGGCAAGCCAACTGTCACCTATCGCTTGAAGGATTGGGGCATCTCGCGCCAGCGTTACTGGGGCACGCCCATCCCTATGTTGTACTGCGAAAAAGACGGCGTGGTTCCAGTGCCGGAAAGCCAGCTTCCGGTGGTCTTGCCCGACAACGTGGACATCACTTTGCAAGGCGGATCGCCGCTCGGCCGCGTGCCGGAGTTCATCAACGCCAAGTGTCCCAAGTGCGGCGGTCCGGCGCGCCGCGAGACTGACACCATGGACACCTTCGTGGATTCGTCCTGGTATTTCTATCGTTACACCAGCGCCCAGCTCAAGGACCGTGCGCTGGACACGGCGACCGTGGATTATTGGTTCCCGATTGACCAGTACATCGGCGGCGTGGAGCACGCCATTCTGCACTTGATTTACTCGCGCTTCTGGACCAAGTTCATGCGCGACCTCGGCCTCGTGCACAACAGTGAGCCGGTCGAACGCCTCTTTACCCAGGGCATGGTCATCAAAGACGGCGCCAAGATGTCCAAGAGCAAAGGAAACATCGTTTCGCCCGACGACATGGTGGCCCGCTATGGCGCCGACTCCACTCGCATGTACGCGCTCTTTGCCGCGCCTCCGGACCGCGACCTTGACTGGCAGGAAGCCGGCGTGGAAGGCGTTTACCGTTTTGTGGGGCGCATCTATCGTTTTGTGATGCGCAACGCCGCCGCAACGCGAGCAGACAGCAGCACGAAGCCGGCTCAGATTTCTCCCAAAGTCCGCCAGGTGCAGCGCAAACTCCACCAGACCATCAAACGCGTCACCGACGATTTCCAGGGCCGCTGGCATTTCAACACATGCGTGGCCGCCATCATGGAGTTCGTCAACGAACTTTACGGCGCGGAAGAGGAAATCACTGCTGGAAGGTTCCCGGCGCCGGTCCTCGTCGACGTCCAGCGCAAGCTGGTCTTGTTGCTGGCTCCGTTCGCGCCTTATTTGGCCGCAGAGCTCTGGGAAGTTCTGGGCGAGAAGGACGCGCTCCTTCGCCATCCCTGGCCGGAATACGATCCTGCGCTCGCCAAAGAGGACGAGATCACCTACGCAGTGCAGATCAACGGCAAGCTTCGTAGCCACGTGTCCGTCCCCGCGGACAGCCCGGAAGACTTGGTCCTGGATCGCGTGCTGGCCGACGAGAAAACCCGCGCCGTTCTGGAAGGCAAGGAAATTGTGAAGAAGATCGTGGTGCCGGGCAAGCTGGTCAACCTGGTGGTGAAGTAGCGGATAGAAGCTAGTGGCTACTCCCAACCCCATCACCGCTGGACCTCGCGCTGTGTTGCACGATCCGGTGGTCTTCCTGTTGGAGTTGCTGTGGCGCTGGTGTTTTGGCGGCGTAGCGTTTGCGGTGTTGTTCGCATCGGCCTTGGCGCTCTCCAACGGCGTCACAGTCACTGCCGCTGACTCCGTCGGCTTGCGCAGCCATGACGCCCTGCAAGTCACGCTGGCGCTTCGCCATACGCTGGCGATCATGCCCGCGCGGCTTTTGATCACGGCCCTGGCCGTGCTGCTCTTTGTCACCCTGCTGTGGACGCTCCTCGGCGCCGCCGGCCGTGCGCTGTTGCTGAGCCGCACCGCGCCGGACAAGCGGCCATTTCGCTTTCGCAGCATTCTGGTGGTCCAAGGCTGGCGGGCTGCGTTCGCGTGGCTGGCGATTCTGGCCATGATCACGTTGATCGCAGTGGCTGCGGGAATCGCCGGCAGCAAAAAAGACCCAGATCCATTTTTCTTCTACCTGGTGGGGATGGTTTCCTCTCTCTTTATCGCGGTGTTCTGGGCGGCGATCAACTGGTATCTGTCGTTGGCGACCATCTTCTGCTATGCCGGCACGCGCGCGCGCGGCGCGGTCCGCGAGACCATCGGCTGGGTGCACGTTCGCGCCGCTGACCTGGGCGGCATCAGCGGAATCTTCGTCCTGGTCCGTCTGGCTTTCGTCGCCCTCACTGTAATCTTGCTGTTCTTGCCTTCAGGGATACTGGCGGCTTCGCCGCGTGCGTCTTTCCTGTGGATGTCTGTAGTGGCCCTTCTGTATTTTGGCTTCTCCGATTTCCTCAACATCGCGCGGCTGCTCTCCTACATGTCGGTGGAGGATGCCGTCGCGGAAGAGATCATTGAGGCCTCTGGGCGCCACCCGGGAGAATCCAAGCGCCGCCCGCCGCGTTTCTAAAAGTCTTCTTGGCCCTTTACACCTGCGCGTGAATCAGAGAAAATCATTCGTGGAAGAACAATCCATTGTCATCCTCGACTTTGGCTCGCAATACACGCAGCTGATTGCGCGCCGCATACGCGAACTGAAAGTTTTCTCCGCGGTCCTGCCCTGCACGGCAACTCTGGAAGAAGTTAAGAGCTACAAGCCTGCCGGCATCATCCTGAGCGGCGGACCCTCGTCCGTTTACGACGCGGACGCCCCGCCCGCCGACGAACGCATCCTCGCCCAGGGGCTCCCCGTGCTCGGAATCTGTTACGGGCTGCACTACATCACGCACAAGCTGGGCGGCAAGATCGTCCCCGGCCCCAAGCGTGAATACGGCCATGCCGAAATCGCGGTTTCCGGCGACTCTCGCCTCTTCCGCACCCTGCCCTCGACGATGAATGTCTGGATGTCGCACGGCGACGAAGCCAAGGCCTTGCCGCCGGGGTTCAGCGTGGTGGCCAAGTCCAGCAACGCGCTGGCGGCCATGCAGGATGAGTCGCGACGCATATGGGCCGTGCAGTTTCATCCGGAAGTCCACCACACCAAACAGGGAATTGATCTGCTGCGGAACTTTGTTTATGAAATCTGTGGCGCGCGCGGCGACTGGACCCCGCAGCATTTCATTGATGAAACCATTCGCCAGGTGCGCGCCACTGTGGGCGAACAAGGCAGGGCCATCTGCGCGCTCTCCGGCGGCGTGGACTCCGCCGTGGCCGCCACGCTGGTGGACAAAGCCATTGGCCGGCGATTGCTCTGCATCTTCGTTAACAACGGCGTGCTGCGCAAGAACGAGTTCCAGAAAGTCCAGCAGAACCTGCGCGACAAGCTCGGCTTGAACCTTGACGCCGTGGATTCCACCAAACTCTTCCTGGACAAGCTGGCCGGCGTCACCGACCCGGAAACCAAGCGCAAAATCATCGGCAACACCTTCATTGAAGTCTTTGACCAGGAAGCGCACCGCGTGGAAAAAGACTTTGGCAAAGTTGACTTCCTGGTGCAGGGCACGCTGTACCCGGACGTGATTGAATCGCGCAGCGTGCGCGGCCCCTCGCAGACCATCAAGACCCACCACAACGTGGGCGGTCTGCCGGAAACCATGAAACTCAAGCTCATTGAACCTTTAAAGGATTTGTTTAAGGATGAGGTGCGAAATATCGGCAGGGAAATGGGTATGCCGGAGGAGATATTGCAGCGCCAGCCCTTCCCCGGACCCGGTCTTGCCGTGCGGATTCTGGGTGAAGTCACGCCCGAGCGCATCGCGCTGCTCCAGGAAGCCGATGACATCGTGGTGAATGAGATTCGCCGCGCCGGACTCTACGCCCAGATCTGGCAGTCGTTCGCCGTGCTGCTGCCGGTGATGTCGGTGGGCGTAATGGGCGACCAGCGCACTTACGCTTACACCTGCGCCATCCGCGCCGTGCATTCGGAAGACGGCATGACCGCGGACTGGGTGCCGCTGCCGTACGACGTTCTCAAGCGAATCTCCAACCGCATCGTGAACGAGGTGCGCGGCATCAACCGCGTGGTCTATGATGTGACTTCCAAACCACCGGGGACGATTGAGTGGGAGTGATGCGCTTTGGCCGATTTATCCCAGCAGAGCTTGTTTGAGCAGATCAATGACGTCCGCCAGCGCGCCACGTGGGTCGTCGAGCGGCGGACGCCGGAGAAGCTCACGCAGCGCCCTGATCCCAGCAGGTGGTCCATTGCCGAGTGCGTCGGGCACCTCAACATCGTGATGGACGACTACCAGCCGCTGATTACTGCGGCAATTGAGCATGCGCGCAAAGAAAACCTGATCGGCAAAGGCCCGTTCAACCTGGGCATCATGGGCCGTTTCATGGTCAAGACCATGGAGCCGCCAGTGAAAAGGAAATTCAAAGCGGTGCCGCGCTTGGCCCATCCTGTTCCGGTGGGCGACGGAAGCAAGCTGCTGGAAGGTTTTCTTGCCCGGCAGGACGAACTCGAAAAGCTGGTCCGTCAGGCGGAAGGGCTCAATCAGGAAAAGATCAAGATCCAATCGCCGTACGCGTGGTGGCTGCGCTTGCGGTTGTGCGCGGTTTTTGCTTTCATTCTTGCTCATGAGCGCCGCCACATTGACCAGGCGGAAGCAGTTTGCAGGGTAGTTGCGCCCGGCTGACAGAAAACTCCCGGATGGTGAACACTCTGCGGCGCAGAGTGCAGATTTGAAAACAGGTAAACTCCGATGCAAATGGACGCAACGCAGCTCTCCCAGGAAGTAAACGACTGTCGCCGCCGTGCCGAACAACTCGTCAACGGCATGTTGCCAGAGCAGCTGACGAAACGAGCTGATCCCGCCAAGTGGTCGGTGGCCGAGTGCCTTGCCCACCTGAATCTCACGGCGAAAGTGGTGCAGAAGATCGTGCGAAAAGGCGTGGCGCAGTCGCGCGCGCAATCGAATAGAAGCAAGGCCAGCCAGGGACCGTTCCCTTTAGGTGCTCGCGGCCGCCTGCTGATCTGGATCGCCGAACCGCCGCCCAAGTTCCGCATCCCCGCGCCCAAGAGCATTGCTCCACCGCAGGCGATTGATGATCCCACACAACTTCTGCCGGAATTCATGCGCGCCCAGGATGAATGGGAAAGCCTGATGAAAGACGCCGAAGGCCTGGATCTCTCCCGCATCACCCTGGGGAATTTCCTCTCCCCGTTCCGCTGCCGGATGAGCGGCGGCATGTTGTGGATGATGGCCCACCAGCGCCGCCATTTGTGGCAGGCCGAGAACGTGAAGAAACAAATCACCGGCGCGTAGCGCGCAGGTTTACTTTCCTCGCTGATTCAGGCTGCCGGTAATCGCCGTAACCAGCTTCCGCGGGCTGAAGCGGACGCTTTGCGCCAGCGCCCAATTCTTCACGCCGGTGATCACCAGCGTCCGGCCTTTCAGCATGGCGTGGTAGCCTTTGCGAGCTACTTCCTCTGAGCGCATTCTGCCTAACTTGAACAGCCGTGATTTCTCCATGTCCGCGCGCGCGGCAAACTCCGTGGCCGTTGCCCCGGGACACAAGCAAGTCACGGTAATGCCGGTGCCCTTCAGTTCGTTCGCGATGGCCTCTGAGAAAGAGATCACATAGGCCTTGGTCGCATAGTAGACGGCCATGAACGGGCCGGGCTGGAATCCGGCGGTGGAGGCCACGTTCATGATGCGTCCCTGCTTGCGTTCCAGCATTCCCGGCAGCGCCAGCTTGGTCAGATGGGTTAGCGCGGTGATGTTAACCTGGATCATCTGCTGTTCGTCTTCAAGATGCGTATCTTTAAACTCGCCACAAGCCCCGAATCCCGCGTTGTTGATAAGCGCGTCCACCTGGAGGCCGCGCCGCGTAATCTCCTTCCACAGCTCAAGCGGAGTTTCGCTTCGTGCGAGGTCGCCGGCGATGGCGTGCACGCGATTGCCATGCTGCGCTTGCAACTCCTGCGCAATCTCTTCCAGTTTGCTCTGGTTGCGGGCGGTGATGATCAAATCAAAGTCCGGCGCCATCAGCCGCGCCAGATCCAGCCCGATTCCGCTGGAAGCTCCGGTGATGAGCGCGACCGGCAGCCGGTCTTTGGTATTGAGCGCGCCGGCATAAGCAGGGATGACCATGGGTTCCTCCGGGGAAAAGCGACACTCTAACAGATGCCAGCGCGATGGGGAGGACGCGAAGGCAGTGCCTGTCGCGGCAAACTGGAATCGAACAAACGCGGCCGGCTACTCCGGGTCAGCCACCCGGCCGATAAACAGCACTGATCCTGTTGCTTTGTCGGTGATCCAGAAACAGAACGGCCGGTCAGCGATGAACTCAAACGGTTTGGGAGGTTTCCATCCCATGGCTGCACCTGCAGGCATCCCGATCGCCAGCACGCTGGCGGCTTCCGCGCCTTTTTCGTCCACAGAGATCGTGTTGTTCTGCAGGACTTGACCCACCTGGGCCCCCTGGGGATGGGTCACCGCAGGCCGTAGCGAATCAAAGGAATCAAACAGCCGGTTCAAGCCCAACTTTCTCAAAACAGGAATAAACTCGCCGTCATAACGCAGCTTGAACCGGGGAATCTTCACCAGGCCCGTACGCTTCGCGAAAGGCTGGATCGTAATCCAATCGCCCTTCAGCACCTGATGCTCAATCTCCGTTAAAGATGGATGGCTGATCATTCCGGGCTTCGGTAAAAGGAAGAACATCGTGGCAAACGTGAATTCCAGCGCCACTGCGTGAAAGTTCTTGCCTTCGTAGTACGGGTATTCTCCCCGTTGGCTCATCATGGGGACTTTGTGCGACTTGGCGCCCTCCGGATGAAAATCTTCGGGCTGGGTCCTTGCCTCGTCAAATGGATTTTTCCATTGGCCCTTGAAATAAGTGGCGGAGAGCAGAGCGAAGTCTGTTTTCCCCAGCCGCATGTCCACCAGTTCGTGGGTCTTTTCCCGCGACCAGCGGGAAACTCTGTCCGGCAACTCCGCCCGTGGGACGGACGCAATCTCCGTGGAGTAGTAGCGATGCCCTGCATCGAGAAAAGCGGGTGCAAAAGACAAGGGAAGCGAGACCCACAGAGAATTCGCCAGGACAAAACTTTCTCCGCTGCCAGCGCTGAGCTTTTCCAGCGCCTTCTGCAGCGCCTGGGTCTGTTGATTGATCTCGGAGAGATTCATGGAGGCCAGATGCGTGAACTCGAGAATTTCCTTTTGCGTCGCCGCATCAGCCCCGTTCAGCAGCAAGGCAAACGCGATGGAAAAGGGCAGCGGCGCCAACACTAGGTTGCCGGACTGCTCTTGGGCCACCGCGCCATAGAGCGCGAACGCCGATTTGACGCTGGCTTCAGAAACTTGAGACATAGGTGTTCCGGCCGAACGCTGGTAATCGTAACTCGCCGGCACTCTCCCTACCAAAACAGGCTTGGTTCTTGGGGCCCGGCTCGTGATTCAGGGGAAAATCATATATGTATTGATAATACATCAATTCTTGGTAATAATGTTCTTGGAGGGAAATTATGAGTCCTGTTTCTTCGCAGACGGAAGTAAAAGTGGCCGATGAGGTTTGGATTGCCACGGCTTTGCTTCATCGGCAACACCCTGAAAAGCCAGACTTTACGTTGGACGAAATCGTCGAACGCGCTAGAAAAGAAGGCTTGAGCAAGCCCCTTCGGCCTGGCGTGTACGTCCATGTTGCCCAACATTGCGTGGCGAACCGGCCACCCAACCCAGGGCGCTACAGGATGCTTCTTGAAACCTCATCAGGGCGCCGTCGCCTATTCCGCAAGGGTGATTCGTATCATCCCGAACGGGAAGGGGGAAAGACAACTCCCAAAAGGGAAGACATGCCGCACGGGTATGAGGGCTTGTTGACTTGGTATGAAGGCTGGTGCTCCGTTTCGGCTGGCAAGGCGATCCAAGCGGACCCGCTGCTCTGCTTGCAAGGATCAGGCAAAAAGCTTTGGGCCGATGAGCACGCCGATGACTACGTGCGCCGCCTCCGCGAGGGATGGGAATGAGCCGGGTATTTTGGGACACGAATTTGTTCATCTATTTGTTTGAGAACTACGGTCCATTCTCGCAAGCCGCAGCTGCCCTTCGTGCAAGGATGCTGACGCGGGGTGATCAGCTTTTGACCTCGGCGCTCACATTGGGTGAGGTGCTGGTGAAACCCTTGGAAATGAACGACTATGTCCTCTGCGCGAAATACGAGCATGCTTTTGCGACCTCACTGATTACGCTTCCATTCGAGGTGAAAGCCGCAAGAATCTACGCTTCGCTCCGCTCCGACCGATCTCTTCGAGCTCCCGACGCCATCCAACTCGCATGTGCAGCCAGCGCCGGAGTAGATTTGTTTGTTACGAATGACGCGCGCCTGCAAGGGAAGCAAGTCGCTGGAATCCAGTTCATTGTGCCTCTGGACCGCGTGCCGATCTGACCTGCAAAACAAAAAGCGCAGCAGCCGCGCCCCGCTGGATGAAATTCTGGATGCGCTCTTACGGTATGGTCACCGTTGGATCCAGATAAACATCCTGGATGGCGTTCAGCAGAGCCACGCCCTCCTTCATCGGACGCTGAAACGCTTTGCGGCCGCTGATCAATCCCATTCCGCCGGCGCGTTTGTTGATTACGGCCGTGGTAACCGCTTCGGCAAGATCGTTGCTGCCTGAGGCGCCGCCGCTGTTGATCAGACCCATGCGTCCCATGTAGCAGTTCGCCACCTGGTAACGGCAGAGATCAATAGGATGGTCGGTTGCCAGGTCGTCATACATGCGTTTGTCGAATTTGCCGTAACTTGTTCCCTTGGGGTTCATCGCGACATAGCCGCCGTTGTTCTCCGGCAGTTTCTGCTTGATGATGTCGGCCTGTATGGTCACGCCCAGATGGTTGGCCTGGCCGGTGAGGTCGGCGGACACGTGATAGTCCTTGTCCTGCTTAAATGAGGAATTGCGCAGATAACACCACAAGACCGTGGCCATCCCCATTTCATGAGCCGCAGCAAAAGCCTGGCTGACATCCACAATCTGCCGTGCACTCTCCAGGGACCCAAAATAGATGGTTGCTCCAACGGCCGCGGCGCCCATGTCCAATGCCTGCTTCACGGTGCCAAACATGACTTGATCGAAGCGATTGGGGTAGGTGAGAAGTTCGTTATGATTGAGTTTGACGATGAATGGAATTTTGTGCGCGTAAGCTCTGGACACCGCGCCTAATACTCCGAAGGTAGACGCCACAGCATTGCAGCCGCCTTCGATTGCCAACTCGATGATTTTTTCTGGATCGAAGTAGTCAGGATTTTTCGCAAAGCTGGCTCCCCCCGAATGTTCAATCCCCTGGTCCACCGGCAGAATGGAAAGGTATCCCGTGTCGGCAAGGCGCCCATGGCCGATGATGCGTTGCAAATTCACCAGCACGCGGTTGTTGCGGTCCGTTGGCCGGTAGATTCGGTCCACCGTGTCCGGACCCGGCAGATGCAAACGCTGCCTGGAGATCTTGGGCTTGGAATAACCTAGGAAGTATTCAGCCTTATCGCCCAGATGCTGTTCTGTCGTTCCTACCGATGCAGTGTTTACGGTTGCCATTGTGCTGCTCCAGTCTGTCAAAAATCTGTGAAAGCGTAAACGAACCGACCTGCCCTGTCAATCCCGCGTGCTCCGTAAGTACTTGAAAATGCTAACCTACAGCGCTTTGCCCGGCGCTGCTGGGCAGCATCCAGATGGCCCCTGCAACTTAAGTCGCCCGCCAGTCTCTATCCAGTACGCTCTGTTTAAGATGCCTGGTTGGCAAGAAACGACTCGCTGCACTCCGCAGAAATTCTTGACTCTCACTGCCGCAGCGGAAGTTGCGCCAGAATGCTGCGCTGCTTGGCGATCAACGATTCAATCCCCTTGGCGGCGTAGTCCATCATCTTCTTTAGCTGGCTCTCATCAAAGGGATGCTGCTCAGCCGTGGCCTGGATTTCGACGATCTTGTGCGCGCCGGTCATCACAAAGTTCAGGTCCACATCGGCCTGGGAGTCTTCCTCATAGCAAAGGTCCAGGAGAATGGAGCCTTCAACAACACCTACACTGACGGCGGCGACGAAGTCGCGGATGGGCGCAGAGGAAAGCGTGCCTGCCTCTACCAGCTTCTCCATCGCCAGGCCCAGCGCGACGAACGCCCCGGTGATGGACGCGGTGCGCGTGCCGCCGTCGGCCTGGATCACGTCACAGTCCAAGGTGATGGTGCGTTCGCCCAAGCGCTTCAGGTCCACCACGGCACGCAGAGCGCGGCCGATCAGGCGCTGGATCTCATGCGTGCGTCCGCTCTGGCGCCCGCGGGAAGCTTCACGCGGCGTGCGGGTAAGAGTAGAGCGTGGCAGCATGCTGTACTCGGCGGTGATCCAGCCTTTGCCCGCGCCTTTGAGGAATGACGGGACAGATTCTTCCACCGTGGCGGTGCAGATCACGCGGGTGTTGCCGACCTCAATCAGCACAGAGCCTTCGGCCGTGGAGACGAAGTCAGGAACAATGTTCACCGGACGCAACTGCTCCGGAGCACGATTGTCAGAGCGGAAAACTATTTCTTTATTTTTTGACGTCATTTTTCAATATCAACCAGTTCAGCGTTGTCGATTGCACATCCCAGGAACCTGCCACCGAGGCGGCGAAATTTCTCCACCGAATCCGTGGTAAAGCACTGCAGACTGCCGGGCTGGCCCTGTCCGCGAGCGCGGCCTAGCTGCTCTACGACTGTGGCCGCGGTGGATTCAGCGGAATCCACAATCTCCACCTGCGCCGGCGCCACCCGCCGCAGCAGCGGGCGGATCAGAGGATAGTGCGTGCAGCCGAGCACCAGCACGTCGGCCCCCTGGGCGCCGTTCTTGAAGATGTCATCAATATAGATGTGGGCGACCTCTTCGGTCACCGGGTGCTCCACCCAGCCTTCTTCCACCAGCGGCACAAACAGCGGGCAGGCTTTTTCCACGGCTTCCATTCCGAACTGGTGCAGCGCGCGCTGGTAAGCGTGGCTGCTGACGGTGGCTTCGGTGGCGATGACCGCCGCCTTGCGCGTCTTGGAAATCTCTGACGCCCGCTGAGCGCCGGGTTCGATCACGCCGATCACCGGGACCTTGACGGCGGCGCGGATGTCGTCCAGCGCCAGCGCAGTCGCGGTATTGCAGGCCACCACCAGCATCTCAATCCCGCGCGATTCCAGGAAGTGCGCGCTGGCAATGGCGTATTTGGCCACGGTGCGGACAGACTTTGCGCCGTAAGGAAGATGCGCGGTGTCGCCGAAATAAAGATAGTCCGCTGCGGGCATGGCGTTGCGCAGCTCGCGCAGCACCGTCAGCCCGCCGAAGCCGGAGTCAAAAACGCCAATCATTGGTCGCGTCGGGCGCGTCACTATTGCAACTCCTTGGCCATCTCATGCACGGCGGCCGTCTGGTAGAACGACATCAGGTCCGCGTGGCCGGCCAGCGTTTCGCGCTCTTTGCCATCCACCAGGAACTTCACCTTGTTTACGCCGGGGACGTTGGCGCTGAGCGTCTCAATGAGCGAAGTCAGAGTCATCTCTTCCAGCAGAATTCCCGAGGGATGCCCGTCAGCAAACGCCGCGTTGGTGTCCACCACCAGGGAGTCATCGCTGAGAAGATAGACGTTGCGTATGTCCGCGCCTTTGGGCATGGGATGAGGCGACGGCCGCTGCAGATACTGAGCCAGAACGGCGCGCATGGCTTCACGCGCGCGCAAGCCGCGGCCGGCAGGCATGAAGATTTCGGTTTCGCGCCAGCGCAGGACCTGGTCGTCGTCGTAGGCCACTAGCACTCTGATTTTCTCCTGTGCTCCGGCCATCACGGGCGACATTGGGATTTCGGGCAGCCCCTGCGTGGTCAAAGCTTGTTCGCCGTGCTCCAGGCGGATAATGAAGACGCCGCTGATCAGCACGGCCGCCAGGAGAAACACAATCATGATCTGGAAATGGCGGGGAATCACGGACGCGCCCCCATCTGGCCGCGCATCTGGGCGATGCCGGAGGCAATCGCCGACGCGACCGCGTTGTGCCGCCGTTGACTCTCCAGGGAACGCAACTCGCCGCGTTCCGGCGCCAGTTCCACGGCGATGGCCGGCGCTACAATGTTATTCAACGGCCGCAAGGGCACGCGCAGCGTGGTCACGTCCAGGTTCTTTTTTTGCAGCTCGCGGGAAACGGCGCGCGCCAATGCCGTGCTGCGCTCCAGGGAAGATGCTTGCGCGGTCTCCCAGGACAGGAAGCGAATTTTTCCTTGCGTCGGCGGAGGAGCCGAGGCGGGCGTCGAAGCCAATAAGGGCGCGTACACGCGGACGCCTTTGCCCGGCAATCCGGCGTGCAGGGCAACGTAGATCCCGCCGTGCTGCTCGTTTGAAGCCTCGGCGCGGCGCTCCAGGCTGAGGCCGGCGTCTCCGTCGCGCAGCATGCGGACGGGGATGCCGCGGTCCTGCAATTCCCGGCGCAGGTCGCGCGCCAGGGCCAGAGTCACGTCTTTCTCATAGAACTTGGGAGCAAACACCACGCCGCGATCATCGCCGCCATGGCTGGCGTCAATCAAGACCACAAATTCCGGCTGCGTACGTTTCTGTTTTTCGTCTGAAGCCTGTTCTGGCTGGGATGCACCTGGGGACGCTGCGGGCGCGGGAGCCGGCTCTGCTGACTGGTCTTGGGCCGCGGCGTGCGCTGTCAAAAAAGATGCGGCGGGCGTCGCCGACAAAGCGGCAAAGCCCATCGGGACCACGAGCATGCAGAAAAAGCACACGGCGATCGGCGGCAGCGCGGGACCGCGGTTAATCCAGCGCATAGATGGTAAGCCCGCTGAGAAGCTTGGGATAAAAGTCGGTTGACTTCTGCGGCAGGACTTCTCCGGCAAACGCCATGCCGCTGACCTGGTCTATCCGCACCGGGTTGAGAAGAAATGCCACGTTGGCTCCCTGGCGCACCCAGGAAATAGCTTCAAAAGCGTCGCGTTCGTACTTGATGTTTTCCTGGTTGCGGACGGCCTCCTCGGAAATCCCCAGGATTCGCTCCAGCATGATCTTGTGCAGCTGCACCACGTCCAGCGCGCGTTGGCGCTCGGAGACGGTAGTCAGGGCGTCCAGCACCTCGTGTTTTTTTGCGCGCAGCAGATACGGGCCTTGCCGGGTGACGGCGACGAACGCAGTTCCGTCGCGCCCGGCTTCTTCCAGCACGGTAGTAGCGCTGCGGCTTTCTTTTTGCATATCAATGCGGTCAATCTCAAAGTAGCGGCGCGCGCCATCCAGCATCTGTTCGCGGTCAAAAGTGGGCAGCCCGTGGATGATGCGATGCGTGGGCAGGATTACCAGCCCGGGATCCTCCATGCGGACCAGGGTCATCATGACGAACTCGTGCGGCGCTTGCGGATCGGACTTGCCCGCTTTTTCCCGCTGTTCGTTTCTGTAAGCCAGCGCGGTTTCGTAGCGATGGTGGCCGTCGGCAATTAGTAACTTCTTATCGCGCATGCGTTCCTGCAGCGCGCCTACCAACGCGGGATCGGTGATGCGCCACACGCGATGCAGCACTTCGTATTCATCCAGAAGAGAAATGTCCGGATCTTCTTCCGCTTGCTTGGCCAGCAAGCCTTCCACTTCCGCCTGGGGATCGCTGTACAACATGAAGATCTGGCCAAAATGGGCGCGGGCGGCGCGCAACAGGTTCAAGCGGTCCTGGCGCGGCTTGGAGTGAGTTTGTTCGTGGCGAAAGACCACGCCTTCAGAGTAGTCGTACAGTCGGCCCAGCGCGATGATCCCGCGACGCTCGGCCAGTTCGGGAGTGCCGGGGAGGGTAAAGGTTTCCGCGTATAGATAGAGCGCGGGTTCCGCGTCTTGCTTGAGAATCCCGGCGGAGCGCCAGTCGTGCAGGTACTCAGCCGCGCGGGTGTAAACGTTAAATAAATCAGTATCAGTATCGCCAGGCTTGCCGAGAATGATGCGCACCAGGTTATGGGGACTCAACTCGTAGTAGCGATTCTGCATCTCCGGAGTGATCTTGTCGTAGGGCTGGGTAACCACCTCTTCCAGTTTTACCTGGTGAGGGTCATAGCGCAGCGCTTTAAACGGGAGGATTTCTGCCATGGGGATACGGACCTATTGCATTCTACCAAGCGCGCGGAAAACCTGTGCGGAAGGGAGGGCCGCCGTCTGCATCGGCGGCGGATTTTGGGCTTCCCAATTTGATGGTCAATGTCCAAGTTCCAGTGTTCAGCGTTGTTCTAGTGTGGTAACATCGGGTTAAAAGTGATGAGGTCATAAGTATGGCCCGCTTGGAACGGCGCGGGTATTGCACACCGCGTTCCCCCGAAGTAGGTGGTTTCTTAGCGATGAGCCGGACCCGGCTGCGTATTCGTCTCTGCCCGGCCAGGGCTGGTTGGCTGAGAGGCCTGCTGGCGATGACTGTTTGGCTCAGTCTGAGCGCGTACCTCTGCGCGCAGGACGTAAACGTCCACATTGAGCCCCGTCCCACCACTGATCCAGCCACCAAGCAAACACTGAAAACACCTGAGACTGAAAGCTCGGTTAAAATCAGCCGCCTGCCGACCATCAAATCGGACGTGGACCTGGTGCTGGTGACGGTCACCGTCACTGACGATTGGAACCGCATTGTCACCGGGCTGGACAAGGAAAACTTCGGCGTGCTGGAAGGCCCTGAGCCGCAACAGGTGAAGTATTTCTCCAGCGAAGACGCTCCCATATCCCTGGGCGTGATTTTTGACATGAGCGGCAGCATGTCTGACAAGATTGAAAAGGCCCGCGAGGCGGTGATCGAATTCTTCAAGACCGCCAACCCGCTGGATGAATTCTTTATGGTCACCTTCAATGACCGCCCTGAACTGCGCGCGGACTTTACCAAATCCATTGAGGACGTGCAGGGCAAGCTGGTGTACACGCTGCCCAAAGGCCGGACGGCGCTGCTGGACGCCATTTACATGGGCGTGAACAAGATGAAGGACGCGCACAACGCCAAGAAGGCCTTGCTCATCATCTCGGACGGCGGCGACAACCACAGCCGCTACACCAGCAACGAGATCAAGTCCATGGTGAAGGAAGCCGACGTGCAGATCTACGCGATCGGCATTTTCAGCCTGGCCCCGAACCAGCCGGAAGAGATTTCCGGCCCGGCCCTGCTGACTGACGTCACATCGGTCACCGGTGGAAGGTTGTTTACCATCAGCAATCCGAACGAACTCTCTGACGTGGCCACCAAGATCGGCATCGAGCTGCGCAATCAATACGTGCTGGGATATCGTCCCTCCAACAAGGCCAAGGACGGCCGGTGGCGCAAGATCCGGGTGAAACTCAACCCGCCCAAGGGGCTTCCCCATCTGAATGTGTACTCAAAGACGGGATACTATGCCCCGGCCCAATAAGAAGACGTCAGGAGAGCTGTTAATTTCGTGGGTGCTCATGGCGGCGCTGATGGCCGGGCAGAATCCTGCTTCGGTCCAGCCCGCGTCACAATCCCCAGCGCAGAACGTCCCGCAACAGGTTCAGGCCACTCCGGTCCCGCCGGATATTGACCCGGCAGATCCAGCTTTGCCGCTTTGGGCCCGGAGCAAAGCTCCCGCTGGGACCAACCCCAGCATTCCTCCAGTGGCTACGGCGTCACCCGCGCCAGGGCCTTTGCCCGAGACCGGCGAAGTCAAACGTAGCGGCGGCGGGTTTGTCATTGGCGTCCGCGTGGACGAGGTCACCCTGCAAGCCACGGTGATTGACCACAACAAACGCCTGGTCACCGACCTGAAGCAATCCGATTTTGCCGTTTCTGAAGACGGCGCGCCGCAGCGCATCACCCATTTCAAGCATGAAGATATTCCGGTTTCCATGGGGATCCTGGTGGACAACTCCGGCTCCATGCGCGATAAACGGAGCGCGGTGACCAAAGCCGTGGTGAATCTGGTGCAAGCCAGCAACGCCGAGGATGAAGTCTTCATCGTCAATTTCGACGACGAGCCTTATCTCGACCAGGATTTCACCAATCAGATCCCGCTCATGCGCGAGGCCCTGGAGCGCTCCAACACCCGCGGCGGCACCGCATTGTTTGACGCCGTGATCGCCGCAGCCGACCACCTCAAGGCCGGGCGGCGGGAAAAAAAGGTCTTGCTGATCGTGACCGACGGCGAAGACAACGAGAGCCGGGAAACCCTGGAACAGTGCATTCGCGCCGTCCAGTTTGATAACGGCCCCACCATCTACGCGATTGGCATTCTGGGTGAGTATGGTAAGCAGAGGAAAGCCAAACGCGACCTGGAAGCGTTGTCCGCCCAAACCGGCGGGCTCGCGTTTTTTCCCAAGACCATTGAAGAAGTGGACGAGATCAGCCAGGAAGTGGCGCGCGACATCCGCAACCAATACACCATCACCTACAAGCCGAGCAACCCGCGCGTCAACGGCGGCTTTCGCTTCGTGAATGTTGAAGCCCGTGCGGAGGGCCATCGCGGCCTTGCCGTCCGGACGCGGCGCGGATATTTTGCCGGCGAACAGAAAACCGCCGCAACTCCGGTCAAAGCTCCAGCGGCCAGGAAGTAAATTCCTTCCGAACAGCGCTCTCTTTACTACCTGGGCACTCGCAGCAGAAATACGGTGCGCCATTTGGGTTCGGGCTCTATATTTCCAGCAGACAAATATGCTCCCCCTCGCCCGGCACCAGGCAGTGTCCCGCAGGCAAGACCGTCTCATGCGCGAATTGGGACGCCATGAAGCCCATCTACAGGCCTGGATCAGCCAGTCCGCGAAGAATGCGCGCTGGTTTCGCAAAGACCCCATCGGCGCCATGCGCGCCGCCGGCCTGAACATTGACGACGACCTGATGTGCGAACTGGAGCGGATCACTGCCGGAATCGCGCGCAAGCTGAAGTAACTGAAGCGGCTAACGGCAATTTCCGAGTTGCCCATCACTCGCGTGCTATCCAAACGTCGGATCAATCTTTCCAGTCACATGCAAGTTTTTCGCCTTGGTCCGAAATTTGCTAAAACTTTGGAAATAGCGGTACGTCTAACCCCCTGACGGAATTCCTGAAAGCGGATCAAAACAAGGTGCAATCTACAATGAAACGGTCTTTGAAATGGTCTTCGCTTGCGCTGGTTGCGGTCACCACTCTGCTTGCTGCCGCCGGAATGAGTGTTCACAGTCAGGCCCAAACCCAGAATCAAGCTCCGGGTCCGGCGCTCTCCCGGTCCGACGAGATGTTGGACAGGTGGAACGACATTGGGAACAAACTTGTCGCCATGGCGAAGGATTTTCCCGAAGACAAATACGACTTCAAGGTGCAGAAGGACCAGCGCACCTTCGCCCAGAATCTTCTCCACGCCGCCGCACTGGATTTCGTTCTGATACGCAGGATTTCCGGATCCAACGTCGGGCCTGACTTCGGCAAGGGCGACAATCCTTCGCGCGACGTTTTCAAGACCAAGGCCGACGTAGTGAAGTTCATGCAGGAGGCCGTCGCGGACGGAGCGAGAGTCATTCAACAGCAGGGCGACGCGGGGTTGGACAAGACATCAAAATTCTTTGGGAACCGGATGGCCAACAACTCCTCCATCTGGACGTTTGCCATCGAGCACAGCGGCGAGCACTATGGCCAGCTTGTGGTCTACTATCGTGCGAACAACCTGGTGCCACCGGACTCGCGCCGCTAATCCGGTAATCAGGTCCTTGAAAATTCAAGACTGCAATTTCTGACTCCCGTATTGCCGGCTACTCGGAAGTTAGGCGCCGAACACGGCTGTTGGAACTCACTTTCGGCGTGGTCGCAAAACTCGTCACAATTCGCCACCGCAAACCTGGCATCCATTTACTATCCTCAATCGTCATTCACAAGCGTTTTTTGACCGCGTCCTCCAACTTCCTTTAGCATCTCCTCTCACAAACCTTCATCCAACGAGCCAGCGTTCGCTTGTAAAGCTGGCTCAATCAAAGGAGCTTATTGATGAGAAGAAATGCAGTGTTTTTGTTCCTTACGCTCGCCTTTGCGGTGCTTGCCGCGACCGCCGGCGACAAGCCGCTTGCCGTGGGCATGATTCCCGATGCCGGCGCCACGCAGATTTCCATCCAGGAAAAAGAACCTCTCAAAAACTACCTGGCCAAGCACCTGGGCCAGCCGGTCAACCTGATCATTCCCACCAACTACAACGCCACCGTGGAAGCCCTGGGGAACGGTTCCCTGGACTTTGCATACCTTGGCGGCCTGACGTACGTGAAGGCCCACAAGACCTATGGCGTGGTTCCCCTGGTGCAGCGCACCAGTGATCTGGAATTTCACTCGCTGTTTATCACCGGAGCAAACTCGTCCATCAGGTCGTTGGCGGACCTGAAGGGCAAGAACTTCGTTTTCGGCGACATCAATTCCACCAGCGGCCACCTGATGCCGTATCTGGAGTTGAAGCAGGCCGGCATTGACGTGGAAAAGGACTTCAAATACCGCTACAGCGGCAGCCATCCCGCAACCGCCAAGGCCGTGGAGTCCGGGGCCGCGGACGCTGGCGCGCTTGACGAAAGCGTTTACAATGCCATGGTCGCCGAAGGCAAGCTCGACAAGGCCAAGGTCCGCGTGTTCTACACGTCCAAGCCGTTTCTCGACTACGTTTGGGTGGCGCGCAAGGACGTTGGCAAAGCCGAGCAGGAAAAATTTGCCAAGGCGTTTACCGATCTGCAGGAAGGCAAGGACGATCAGATTCTGGGCATCGTGCGGGGCAAGAAGTTTGTTCGCGCCAGCGATGACCGGTATGAAATCCTCAGGAAAGTGGCCGAAGAGTTGAAAATGTTTTGAGCTGAGCTGAATCCCTGCGTTGCCGGGAGAACAATTAGTGACGGTACTCAACATCCAGGACCTGGTCGTGGTGCGCTCCAAGCACGCGCCGCCGGTCTTAAATGGCATCTCGCTCTCGCTCGGTCGCGGCGAGAAGGTGGCCATCCTTGGCCCCAGTGGCGCGGGTAAGACCACTCTCTTCCGCGCGATCAACGGTTTTGTTCCCATCCAATCCGGAAGCATCACGGTAGACGGAATTTCCGTGAAAGGACTTCACGGCAGGCGCTTGCGTGAACTGCGGCGCCATATCGCCGTGGTGTCGCAGAGGCATGACCTGGTGGACCGCCTGCGTGTCCACCAGAACGTGATGGCTGGGGCCTTGGGACGGTGGTCGGCTTGGCACGCGTTGCGGTTCCTGTTCTGGCCCAAAGCTGCAGAGCTGGCGGAAGCCGAGGCAGCTCTTCGCCGGGTGGGCATCGCGCACAAGCTGCGCGAACGTACATCCGACATTTCGGGCGGCGAGCATCAGCGCGTGGCGGTGGCGCGCGCGCTGGTGCAGCAGCCGTCACTCCTGCTGGCGGATGAACCTATCGCGTCACTCGATCCCGACCTGAGTGACCAGATTCTTGCTTTAATCTGCAGCCTGGCCAGCGAAGCCGGCTTTGCTTTGCTGTGTTCGCTGCACCAACCGGAATACGCTTACAAATATTTTGACCGGGTCATCAAGATCCAGCAGGGCGTTGCTGATTTTGCCGAGTCGCGCCCGGATGGGAACGCGGACCGGAGTCTGCGGGTGGCGGACTGATGCACATCTTGGAGAACTTCTTCGCGCAACTGCGGCTGTTTTTTCCGCCCGACCTCACGCCGTCCTTCCTGTGGGCGGAGCGCGTGCCGCTGTTGCAGACGGTGGAGATTGCGGCCGGGGCCATGGTGTTCTCGCTGAGCATCGGGCTGCTGCTGGCGTTGATCATCGGGGCACGATTGCCGGGCTCGCGCGTGCTCTACGCGGCGCTGGTTACGTTGCGCTGTATTCCGGATTTAACCATGGCGATTTTGTTCGTGGTGCTGGTGGGCATCGGACCGGGCGCCGGGATGCTGGCCATTGCCGTCTACTACGGCGCTGCCATGGGAAAGGTCTGCGGAGATCTATTTGTTTCGGCTGATCCTGGGCCGGTGGAATCGCTCTCTTCCACCGGCGCCGGCGCGTTTACCGTGGCGTTTTACGGACAGCTTCCGCTGCGGCTGAAAGACCTGCTGACTTACGGCGCCTATGATTTTGAATGTGCCATGCGCGCCAGCGTGATTGTGGGCGCGGTGGGTGCAGGCGGGATCGGCACGGAGTTGGTGGGGACCATCAACAACATTGACTACCGCCATGCCACCACGCTCATCCTCATGCTGGTGGCGCTGATCGCAGTCTTTGACCTGGGTGCGTTCGCCGTGCGCAAGTATCCGCAGCTGTTGCTGCTCTTCCTGGCCGGCGGACTCTATTCTGCGTGGGATTGCCGTCCGCAGATGTTTGCCTGGTCGCATACTTTGGATGTCCTGCGGCGCATGTGGCCGCCAAAGCTTTCGATTGATCAAGTGCATGCTCTTCCGCAACTCATCGGGGAGACCCTGGCGATTGCCTTCGGCGGCACGGCGCTCGCCGTGCTTTTCGCGATTCCCCTCGGCGCAGCCGCGGCACGCAATCTTGCTCCCGCGTGGATGCACTTCCCCGTCCGGCGATTGTTGGAAGGTTTGCGCGCCATTCCTGAAGTGATCTGGGGACTGCTACTGGTCACCACCGCGGGCATCGGCCCCAAAGCCGGAGTCTTCGCCCTGGCGCTGCACAGCGCGGGAGTCTTCGGCAAGCTGTACGCCGAGTCCATTGAGAACGTGCAGTGGGAGCCGGTGATGGCCCTGGCCGCGACGGGCGGGCCGCGTGTGGCGATCGCCGGGTTTGGCCTGATGCCGCTGGCGTTTCCGCCCATGGCTATCCATACGCTGTTCCGGTTTGAATGGAATATTCGTGCGGCCACGATTGTCGGCATGATTGGCGCCGGCGGCATTGGAGGTGCGCTGTTCAACGCGCAACAGCAATTCTTTTATGATCAAATGCTCGCCTATCTGCTCATTACCTGGGTGCTGGTGATGCTGGCAGACTGGGCCAACGGGCAAGTGCGTAAACGCTGGAAAGTGACGGAAGGCCAAATATGAAAGCGCGCCCCAAAGTGGTGGTCACGCATCGCGTGCACCAGCCGGTGAAGGACCTGCTGGGCAAAGAGTGTGACGTGGTCGCCAATGAAGAGATTGAGGCCTGGTCGCGGACAAAACTTCTTGAAGTGGCGCGCGATGCCGACGGCCTTCTGGTCTTCATGCCTGACCTGATAGATGAAGCTCTTCTGGCGGCATGCCCTGACTTGAAAGTGATTGCCGCCGCACTGAAAGGCTATGACAACATTGACGTGGCGGCCTGCACGCGACGTGGCATATGGGTGACGATTGTGCCCGATTTGCTGTCGTCGCCCACGGCTGAGCTGGCGCTAACGCTTACGCTGGGTCTCACGCGTAACGTGCTGCCCGGCGATCGCCGCGTGCGCAGCGGTGAGTTTCACGGCTGGCGTCCCGTGCTGTATGGCGGCGGGCTGGTGGGCAGGACGGTGGGCGTCGTCGGCATGGGACGGCTCGGGCAAGCGTTTGTCCGGTTGCTCGCCGGCTTCAATGCCAAAATCCTTTATTGCGATCCTGTCCAGCTTTCGCCGGTGCAGGAAGCGTTTTTAGGCGTGGCGCGCGCAACGTTCGATCAGCTTCTTGAGCAGAGCGATGTTGTGGTGGTGCTGGCGCCGCTAACCAACTCCACCTTGCACATGATCAACGCGGCAGCGCTGAGCAAATTGAAAGCTGGTGCGTACCTGGTCAACGTCGGCCGAGGATCGGTGGTAGATGAACAAGCGGTTGCGCAGGCGCTTCAAGCAGGCCGCCTGGCGGGATATGCAGCCGACGTCTTTGAGATGGAAGATTGGGCGCGGCAGGACCATCCTGCAACCGTCGAGCCGGCGCTGATCGGCGACGCGCAGCGAACTCTGTTCACGCCGCATCTGGGCTCGGGGGTGAAAGCCGTTAGGCTGGAAATCGAACTGGCTGCGGCCAGCAGCATTCTTACAGTCCTGCGGGGCGAGCGGCCACCAGACGCCATCAATGAGCCGCCAAGCCGTTCATTCTAAGCGGCTATTAGCAGTCTCATATCTGCAAGAGGCGGTCGTTCTCTAGGGCGTTCTGCTTAGCTTGTCACCTGAAAAACTGAGAAAAAGACCTCGCGCCTATATTTCCTGAGCTTTTTGACTGCACCACACCAATAGAGCCCAAATCGGGGCTTGTTCTTGCGCGGGCTTGCGGGCCGGAAGGTCTCCCGCGTGGGAATTGGTTTTTGAAACCATCGGGCCTTGGGACCGTCGGCAGAGAACCTGCTTTGGCGTCTCCCAAGGCCCTTAAAATTTTCTGGGCAGACGATTCGCGCGGCTTGGCGATGGCGATGGGCGCGGCTGATTCGCGACTTTCTCTGCGCAAACCCAACGTCTGGACGCGACGCCTTTAGAGGGTTGCCACTCCGTTATGCTAAGCCGAGCCGATGGCTGGGTATAATCCCTTCGTGCCTGCTCGTCCTAATCCAAACCCGAGAAACACGGCCCAGACTTTTCCCCAACGCAGCCTGGTGTTCGCGGAATACAAGCGGCGTACCGGCGCGTGGCCCGTACTTTCCATGGCGCTGTACTTCGGACGCTTCGTGCTCATGCTGGCCGGCGTCTCTTTTCTCTTCTGGTATGGCCGGAGCCACGCCGAATCCCAAGTTCGAACCACGATCTACTTTCTACTGGCCACTCTGCCCGTGGCTCTGGCGTGGAGTGTGACCGAGTCGGTGGCCTGGAACCGCGACTTGCGGCGCCAAGGCCTGATTCCACCTCGAACAATTCTTGGAGTGAGGCAGCTTCCGCCGGAATAACAGGCAGCGCGCCCGCGAAGCCGGCTCTTTTACCACAGAGATCACAGAGGAACTCAGAGGCAAAGCCGGAGAACCACAAAGGACACGAAAGCGCCGAGTGGCTTGCAGCAAGCACATAAAACGTCCTGAGTGTGCGGAATTCCCTGGCGGTTTGTCGCGAAGCGACCCAAAAAAGGGAGCGCGCAGTCTTCCGGGATCCACGCACCCCCCTTTTAGCAGTCGACGGATGAGCCTGCTGGGGAGATAGAGTATTTCAATGTCGAAGAGGTTGCACACTGTTTCTAGTCACATCGAACCCTGACCAAGCGGACAAGGCCTGGGCGATTGCCTGGACATGTCGCAAATCTTTCCGTAGTACAGTTCATTGTTTGGAACATGCGTGGTTTTCCCCTTGACTTTCGTTGCGCGGAAGTCTGCCTGGGCGGAGGATTTGCAGCAAAGCACTGCCGGCGTGTTACTCTAAAAAGTTTGGTTCCTGATGCGGCCTCCAATTGCTGAGAACATTACCGAGTTAGTGGGTGAAACCCCGATGCTGCACCTGCGTCGCATGACGCCGGCGGGCGCGGCGGACGTGTTCGTCAAACTGGAGTACCTGAATCCGGGGGGCAGCGTGAAAGACCGCGCGGCCATAGGGATGATTCAGCGTGCTGAGGCCGAAGGCCGCCTGAAGCCGGGAGCCACCATCCTGGAAGCCACAGCCGGGAACACCGGCATCGGACTCGCCCTGATAGGCGTGAACAAGGGCTACCGCGTGGTGGTGTGCGTGCCGGAGAAATTCGCCGAAGAGAAAGTCAAGATCATGCGGGCCCTGGGCGCAGAGGTGATTCGCACACCGGAAGAAGCCGGCATGCAGGGCGCGATCAAGAAGATCAAGGAAGTCGCCGCCACCATCCCTGACAGCTTTACCGCACTGCAATTTGAAAACCCCGCCAATCCTGATTTTCACCATGACACTACGGCCGCGGAGATTTTTGCGCAGATGGACGGCCGTCTGGACGCGATCGTTGTCGGCGTAGGCACGGGCGGGACTTTTTCCGGCCTGGCCCGCTACATGAAAGAAAAGCTGCCGCAGGTGCACACTGTGGCGGTGGAAACCCAGGGGTCCGTGCTGCAAGGCGGCGCGCCGGGACCACACAAGGTGGAAGGCATTGGCAGCAGCTTTGTTCCCAAGACGTTTGACCGCAGTGTTTGCGACGAAATCATCATGGTCAATGACCAGGACGCCTTCGCCACGGTGGCCCAGATGGCCAGGCAGGAGGGCATCCTGGGCGGATCCAGCGCCGGCGCCAACGTCTTTGCCGCGCTGCAGGTGGCGCGCAATCTGGGCAAGGGCAAGCGCGTGGTGACCATTATTCCGGATTCGGCGGAGCGCTACATGTCGAAAGACATTTTTGCCGGCGGAGTGTAGTAACTGGCAGAGGAGCTGAAGGACCATGGCAAAGAAGAAAACCACAAGCGGGGTGGAGCGCAGCGACAAGACCTGGGGATGAGAAACAACGTCCGCGAGGCCGACTAGCGTGCCGAGCGGACTGTAGCAGGAGCTGAAGGACCATGGCAAAGAAGAAAATCACAAGCGGTGTGGAGCGAAGCGACAAGAAGAGGATCGGCTTCGCGACGACCGCCATCCACGTGGGCCAGGAGCCTGATCCTTCCACCGGCGCGGTGACCGTCCCGATTTTTGCCACGTCCACTTACGTCCAGCAGGGAATCGGCAAGCATAAAGGATACGAGTACGCGCGCGTCTCCAATCCCACGCGGACACGGCTGGAAACCAATCTGGCGGCGCTGGAAGGTGGCACGTCAGCGCACGTGTTTGCCAGCGGCATGGCGGCGACCGTAGCCGTGACGCAGTGCTTCCTCAAGCAGGGCGACCATCTCATCTGCGGAGAAAATGTTTACGGCGGCGTTCCACGGCTGTTCAACCAGGTACTGGCCAATTACGGCGTGGAGTTCAGTTATGTGGACACGTCTGACGCCAACGCGGTGAAGAGAGCCATGCGCTGGAACACGCGGCTGGTCTGGATTGAAACGCCCACCAACCCGCTGATGATTTTGACCGACATCAAAGAGATTGCCCGCATCGCCCACGCCAAGGGCGCCGAGCTGGTGGTGGACAACACCTTCATGTCGCCGTACTTCCAGCGGCCCATCGAGATGGGCGCGGACATGGTGATGCATTCGACCACCAAGTTCCTCAACGGCCACAGCGACGGGCTGGGCGGCGTGATCGTGGCGACCAAGCCGCAGCACGCGGAGAAGCTGGCGTTCATACAGAAGGCTGCCGGGGCCATCCTGTCACCGTTTGAATGCTGGCTGGTGCTGCGCGGCGTTAAGTCGCTGGCGGTGCGTATGGAAAAGCACGACGAAAACGGCCGTGCAGTGGCGGAGTTCCTGCGCAAACACAAAAAAGTAAAGAAAGTCATGTATCCGGGATTCAAGGACCATCCGCAGCACGCGCTGGCCAAGCGGCAGATGAGGGGCTTCGGTTCGATGATCACTTTTGAGACCGGGTCGCTCAGCAACGCCAAAAAAATGCTGGCCAAGGTACGCGTGTGTTCGCTGGGCGAATCACTGGGCGGCGTGGAGACGCTGATCTCGCATCCCTCAACTATGACGCATGCCGCGCTGGGAATTGCCGGGCGGAAGAAGATTGGGCTGACCGACGGCATGGTGCGCATTTCCGTGGGGATTGAAGATAAGGAAGACATCATCGCCGACTTGGACAACGCTCTGGCGGCGATTTAGCAGCAGGAGCTTTTACCACAGAGGGCACAGAGGAACACGGAGCAACAAAGAAGCAACAAAGACAGCGAGCCGCACGACGCTTGAGATTCTGCTCTGTGGTCCTGTGTGCCCTCTGTGGTCAACTTGTGTTCTTCGCTATCCAATCCAGATAGGCTTTGTCGCCTTCCTCGATCTCCAGCATGATGCACTCCGGCAACTCGTACGAATGCAATTCTTCGATGGTGTCACGTACTCGCTCAAACGCATCGGCCCGGGTCTTGATCAGCAGGAGCCATTCTTCGGCGGTCTCGACTTTGTCTTGCCAGCGATACACAGATTCAATCCTGGGAATAATGTTCACGCAGCTCGCCAAGCGTCTATCCACGAGTACGCGTGCGATCTTTTTTGCTTCTTCCGCCGAACCGGCGGTCGTGAGTACGATGCTTAACGGGGTCATATCCTTCTGCCTGATTAAAGATGCGCGCGGGGAAAGCACGCTTTTCTGCACTGCGCAACATTCTCAGATGCGGCGAGGCTGTCTCCGAGCAGATACAGCAAGCTAGCTTCTGTTGGACGAAGGTCAAGCAGCCGCGTCCCATACTTGAGCTTGAGAACAGCCGCCACTTCGCAATAGCGCGTCCAGCCTTCCCACAAAGCCAATTCGCGAAATATCTCCTGGGACTCTTTGCGAATGACCGTCCATTTCTCGCCGAGCCCGTCTTTGGCAAAATCCCAGTTGAGAACAAACTCAGGATCGTCTATTTCCGGCAACTGCTCCGGAGATTGCAGGTGCAGCGACTGAAAAACAGACCAGCGCTTCTCCGCTTCCTTGACTTGTCTTCGGAACGGGCTGTCACCGGGTTCGTTCCGTTCGATCTCCGCGCCGGTTGGATAATGGACCACGGCGACGAGGGTGGAACAGTTCGGGCACTCGGAGTCGAGCAATTCTTTGTGATATTCCACCATGCCTTGCTCGAACGTTCCGCGCCATCCGCAAGGACACGTGAGCAGCTCGCTCTTCCAGGGGCCGTAATAACTGAAATGACGGGCCATGTAAATGTGATGTTCCTCCCAGTTAGCGTGCCGCCGGGCCATTTTACAACCGAGCATGCAAACATTCGTGCAGAATGGGCGAATCTGAAGTGTTCTATAATCGCTGCGATGCGTCCGACCGCAAACCATGCACGACCGGCGTAACTGAAATGCCTGTGTCTTCCCAACAAGCTACGCAAATAAAATTCGGCACCTCCGGCTGGCGCGCCATTATTGCGGAAGAATTCACGGTCGCCAACGTGCGCCGCGCGGTGGCGGGCATCGCCCGCTACGTGGTCTCCCAGAAGCCCTCCGGCGCGCGCGTGATTGTGGGCCGTGATCCGCGCTACATGGGAGAACGCTTTGTGGACATCGCCGCGGAAATCCTTTCGTCGTACGGCGTGCAGCCGCTGGTGATCGCCGAACCAGCGCCCACGCCGGCGATTTCCTACGAAGTATTGCGGCTGAAGGCTGACGGCGCCATCAACTTCACTGCGTCGCACAATCCTCCCGAATACAGCGGCATCAAGTTCTCGACCTCCGACGGCGCTCCGGCGCTCCCGGAGGTGACTCTCGCCGTGGAGGCGCTGGTTCCGGCGGAAGCTGAGCCGGCCGCGAGTTCGCCGGCCAAGGCGACGCCCGAAACGGTTGATCCCAAGCCAGCATATCTGGCGCGATTGAAAGAGATCATTGACCTGCCGCTGATACGCAAGTCAGGGATGAAAATTGTTTTCGATCCTTTTTGGGGCGCGGCCCGCGGATATTCTGACGACTTGCTGCGCGAAGCCCAGATTCCCGTGGCCACCGTGCATGACACACGCGACGTGCTTTTCGGCGGGCACGCTCCCGAGCCGGACGGCGAACTGCTCAACGACACACGCGCGCGGATGAAAGCTGCCGGCGCCCGCCTGGGCATCGCCACCGACGGCGACGCTGACCGCTTCGGCATCGTGGACCAGGACGGGACGTTCATCCAGGCCAACTACGTGATCGCGGTGCTGTTCGACTACTTGGTGGAGACGCGTGGCTGGAAGAACGGAGTTGCCAAATCGGTGGTCACCACCAACATGATCAACGCGCTGGCGGAGCACCACAAAGTCGAACTGCATGAGACCCGGGTGGGCTTCAAGTACATCGGCGAGTTGATCAAGCAGGATAAGATCGCCATCGGCGGCGAAGAAAGCGCGGGACTTTCCATCCGATATCACGTTCCGGAGAAAGACGGCATCCTGGCCGGGCTGCTGTGCTGTGAAGCGGTGGCGCGGCGCAATAGGTCATTTCAGGAGCAACTGCGCGGTTTATTTGGCAAAGTAGGTTCCTTTTACCCGCAACGAGCCAACTTCAGCTTGACGAAGGAACTCCATGAGCAGTTTACTAAGAAGTTAAGGGTTGATCCGGCGGCGATTGGCGAGCGCAAGGTGAAGCAGGTCGTCCGCACCGACGGCATGAAGCTGCTGTTCGAAGATGGATCGTGGATCTGCTTCCGCCTCTCCGGCACGGAGCCGGTGGTGCGAGCGTATTCTGAAGCCCGGTCCGTGCTGGACGCGGAAAAACTGGCCGCGGCCGCGAAAGACTGGATCTTTTCTTAGACGTACTTTGCTGGGAACTTGCATGGAGCAATGGCTGGCCAATTCGAAAGCGTGGATCGTGGGCGCGCAGCGCACGCTGGCGACCATGGGCGTGGTGTTGCTGGCCTGCGTGGTTGGGTACAAGGTGGTGTTTGGGTCGAACGGCCTGGTGGCCTATCACCAGAAGCGCGGCGAGTACCAGCAGCTGCGTCAGCAGATCCAGTCCTTGGAGCGAGAGAACGGCGCGCTCGACGAGCAGAACAAGGCCCTGAAGGATGATCCCCGGGCGATCGAAAAAGAGGCTCGCGAGCGGCTGCGCTACGCGCGCAAGGGAGAGAAAATCTACACGCTCACCACGGCGCCGGCGTCGCCAGTCAAGGCCCGGAAGTGAGGGGCGTTCATTTGCTTCTGTCCTGCAAAGGGCTGATACCTTTTCCGACTTGCGCTAAGTCGCTGGTTCATATACAACTTTTATGCCGTAACTTTCCTCAGGCATAACACTCCATATCCTGGATCGTAAGGCCATGAGGCTGGGCGCCGTTGGGCCCGCACTCAAAGAGAATTTCACTCAGGAGACAAGTTAACTATGAAGAAGATCGCGTTGCTGTTCCTTGCTGTAGCGTTCATGGCGTCGGTTTCAATCGCCAAGGACAAGGCCCCGAAAGCCCAGAAAATTTCCGGTTACGTGAACGACGCCAAGTGCGCCGCCAAAGCCGGGGAAGCCCATGGCGATTGCGCCAAGAAGTGCATCGAAAAGGGCGAAAAGGCCGTTTTGGTCACTGACTCGGACCACAAAGTCCTGGCCATTGAGAACCAGGATGCCATCAAGGGACATGAAGGCCATCACGTAACCATCACCGGCCATGTGAACGGAGATAGCATCCACGTGGAAAAGGTGGCCATGAGCAAGGAACCCAAGTCCGACAAAAAGAGCTAGTCCGGCGCAAGGTTTCGTTCAAGATTGCAAGGGGCGGCTGGCAAGCCGCCCTTTTTTTATTGCTTATCGCACCACGCCTTGCAGCGGGGAGCTGGCGGTGGCGTAGAGCTTCCGTGGCATTCGTCCGGCTTGATAGGCCATGCGTCCGGCGATGACCGCATGCTTCATGGCTTCGGCCATCAACACAGGATCTTCCGCATGGGCGATGCCGGAGTTCATCAGCACAGCGTCGGCTCCTAGTTCCATGGCGATGGCCGCGTCAGAAGCCGTGCCCACGCCGGCGTCCACGATCAGCGGCACCTCGGTGACCAGCTCGCGCAAAATCTGGATGTTGGCGGCGTTCTGGATGCCCATGCCGCTGCCGATGGGCGCGCCCAGAGGCATAATCGCGCTGGAGCCGGCGTCAAGCAGCCGTTGCGCCACCACTGGATCATCGGAAGTGTAGGGAAGCACGGTGAAGCCGTCTTTGACCAGGATCTTAGTCGCTTCGATCGTGGCTTGCACGTCCGGGTACAGCGTTTTCTGGTCGCCGATGACTTCCACCTTCACCCAATCGGACAATCCCACTTCCCGCGCCAGGCGCGCCGTGCGGACGGCTTCGTCGGCGGTGTAACAGCCGGCGGTGTTGGGCAGCAGGAAGTATTTCTTGGGATCAATAAAGTCCAGCAGCGATTCCTTGCTGCGGTCCAGGTTCACGCGGCGGACGGCCACGGTGACCATCTCCGCGCCGCTGGCTTCAATGGCCCGCGCGGTCTCCTGGCCTGATTTGTACTTGCCTGTGCCTACGATCAAACGGGAACGGAATTGACGGCCGGCGATGATGAGAGGGTCCAGAGTCATAGCCATATTGTAATGAATGTCCGCGCGTGGTTGAAGAATATGTCCGCATGATCACGGAGCAAAGGTGACTTCTCTCATCATCTCGCAAAAACGACTCGCATCAGCGCCATCCCAAAGGCAAAGGCGAATCCATAGCCAAAGCTTTCCAGTTGGCTGGCAGGCTTATGGTAGGAGCGCAGAACAGCGCCGGTTGCCGACATCATGAGCCCAGTGATCGTCGGGCCAATCAGCAAGCTGATGCCGTGAAACCTTGATGGGTGCACAAGTGGATGAGGAAAGAGCGCCAGGCTGACAACGCCAAAAATGGCCCCAAACAGCATATAACCCACGAAGGCGGCCAGAGGACTCCGCATCCTGGCGTCTGCGAACACTTCTTTCAGCGATCGCAAGAGCAGGTCCAGGACCGCCGCCGCTACATATTCGACAAGCGCTTCCAGGAGCGGCTCAAGAAGCCACGCCAGTAGCTCTAGGAGGACGTCCATGGTCCATGCCTCGCACAGGTTCGCTTTGTTCTATGAGACGTGCGGACCGGATGAATATTTCAGGCGCGAGTAAGTGGTGGACCGGGTCCCCTGCGATCTCCTGTTGCTGATTATCGCGTGCCGGATTTTTCCCGCGCGCAGCGGAATCCGACCACGATGCTGCGCACGCCGCTCTTGAGGACGTAGCGCGAGGACACCCGCGCCAGGCCGCGGGCCACGCCGCGCCATGAGCCCCCGCGGGCCACCCTGTACTCGCCCGTTGCCGGCCCCGTTGGATCGCGCTCCGGACTGTGGCTGTAGTAATCCGGCGAATAGCGGTCCTGCACCCATTCCCAGACGTTGCCCAGCGTGTCATACAGGCCAAAGCTGTTCGGTTTCTTCTGGCCGACGGGATGAGTTGTTCCTTCGGAGTTGTCGTGATACCAGGCGGTCTCAGGCAGCAACCCGTAGCGGCATGACTCGTTGCCGCCACGCGCCGCGTATTCCCACTCGGCTTCTGTTGGCAGGCGATAGATATGGCCGTCGTTGCGGGCGTTGAGCTGTTCGCAAAACTTCTGCGCGTCGGCCCAGCTCACGCCATCCACCGGATGGCTCGGTCCGGGGAAATAGCTGGGGTTGGTTCCCATCACCTCTTCATACTGGGCCTGGGTCACCTGGAACTTCCCGATTTCAAATGGACGGGTAATCTCGACCGGGTGCGAAGGCTTTTCTTCGGAGTAACATTCGTTGTCGCCGAGCGAGCATCCCATCATGAAACGGCCGGGAGCAATGATGACGAACTCCATGGCGATTGGCTTGTGCTGAACTGCGGTCCTGAAAGGGGCGCTCACGTAAACTGCTCCGCGAACTGAAGTGTTGAGGGCATGGTAACTCTTTCCCGTGGCGGCGATTACTTACGAAAGGGATGCGACTTGCCTCTATCACACCGGAAATGTGACGGATGTTGTGCTCGCGAAGGAAACTCCTTCGCGTCGCGCCCATCCAGGGGACGCTCATCACCACTAGCCAATCTGCGCCGGCGATCCCCGCCGTTCAGAGTGTCGTAAGTCACGATGCATCCGCAGATGGTCGCGGCTCTTGTGGTCATCTCCCGATCTCGGCGATCACGTTGCGATGACGGCGATGACGTTGGTTGCGATTCTTCACGATTTCCCGATGTCGGCGATCACGTTGCGATGACGGCGATGTCGGCGATTCTTCCTGCCTTCCCCCTCCCCGTTCATCCCCGGAAAATATAGAGTTACACGATTCATCGCCGGGATCCCCCGTTCTTCCCATTACTGGCGACTCCCGTGTGGCGCCGCCGCCCCGGCGGTGAGTCTTTCCGTTCTTGCCGATACCATTAACCACTTCTTCAATCACCACTCGGTTACTCCCACCCCCACCCCTCCCCTAAGGTGCGTGTTGCAAACACAGGCTTTATTTCATTCGACCCAACGGTGACCCAACTGTTGAATTAGTAGTAATATCTACTGCTAACTCTTTCAGGCGCAGACACTTGGGGACTCTTGAGCGAAATCACTGGTTTTCAAAGAACCTCGAATAAAACGTCCGCCTGGGCGGAGAGGCTTTCGAACAGGAGCTGGCGGCTCGCAGCTCAAAGCGATAATATTTTATCGTTTTTGCTTCGCCTACGCTATAGGGAAATAGTTCATCCGTCTGCACGCGTGTCAAGTGTCCTGAAGGTCAATCGGTGGCTATTCCTTGAGCACAGACAAGTGAAGACCTGCTGGCGCGTATCGAGCATACGCATCAGGATTCGTCTGCGCGCGCGGGCAGTACAACGAGCCTCGCCCCAAGTGGCTTCCCAAGTCCCGCCTCGGCGGGACGGCCGATAGATTTGCAGGGCACGCCTTCAGGCCTGCCTTTCGCGAAGCGAAACGAGGCAACGGTCCCAAGGCGCCCGCTACCCACGTGAATCCAGTTCCTCCTTCCCGGTTAAGGGCCCAGCCCCTGGAAGGGGCGAAAGAGACTAGAGACAAGCGTTAACCATCGCTGGCAATCCGATGGCTCAGTTAATGGGTCGTCAGGCAGTCACAAATAGCCTCAACGTCTGTCACCCTGAGCGCAGCGCCACCAACATTTGCCGCCCACGAAGGATCGCCGGCGCGGAGTCGAAGGGTCCCGGCACTCTTTCCCTTGCCATGCCGCTGGGGAGTTCTCCCCGAAATGTGTTGATCTTGCGCTGGATTGCCAAGTCCACGAGGCAGCAGTCAACCAGAAAGATCCAGTCCGCGCCAGCGGGACGATTGATAGTAGCCCTTCAATAACCCCAATACAGTTCCCCTAAGGAAATCGGGCCTGCCCGATAGCACCATGTACCAGCCCCTGAAAGGGGCGAAAGAGACTAGCCCAGGTGCGTAAGCCCTGGGTAAGCGTGCTTATGAGACGCGAGCGCCGTAGGTGCGGCACAGGAAACTGTCGTGCCCGCGGTACTCCCAGTCCCGCGTCAAGCGGACGACAGATAACGGCCGAAGCGCTCTGAGGCCTGTTTTTCGCGTAAGCTAGACAAAGTCACAGTCCTTAAAGCGCGCAACTCGCTCTGAGAGATGAAAGTGTTTTGCTAGCTAAGCGACGAGCGGCTATCGTTGAGGCATCGCTACCCGGACAGACAAAGTCTTATCGGGGTTTTCGAGCAAGGATGAATAAACATATGGACGACAAGAAACAGAGTACCGCGCTTGTAGTTACACAGACCGGCCAGGAGCTTACAAAATTCGAAAATCAATTGCTCAGTATGATCGAAGCCAATGGGCTTCCAACGGAAGACATTCTCGTCCCCATATCTGAACGTCAAATTGTATTCGAGAACCTCTCTGCGGTCGTTGCCAAGCTCGAGCCATCGAGACGGACGGACTCCGTATATATTTCCAAGTTCGTCGCGGCGGTGGCCAGCGGCCTTTTCGATGCAGCGCTGAACTACTTGTGGAATGAGACGGTAGCCGAGCTCAGGAACAGGGTTCGGCAGTACGACATCTCCTATTTCTACGATAATGCAGTAAGTTCAGAGAAGAGAAAAAGACTGCACGGGCCTGATGATCTCGAAAAAATAGACGACAGCGAGCTCATTCTTGGGGCGAAAGAAATCGGCCTGATCTCCGACTTCGGGTACCGACACCTCGACTTTATTCGCTATATGAGGAATTGGGCAAGCGCTGCGCACCCAAACCAAAATCAATTGTCCGGCTTAGAAGTCGTTACGTGGCTTCAGATCTGCATTCGCGAAGTGATTTCGTTACCCTTGTCAAACATCGCCGTTGAAATCAAAAAGCTTCTCGCCAACATCAAGCAAACAAAGGTTAGTGCGAATGACGCAAAGAACATAGGGCTGTTCTTTCAGAATCTCGCTCAGGAACAAGCGAACAATCTGGCAGCAGGTTTCTTTGGTATTTACACAAGAGAAGATACGTTGCCGCAAACGCGAGATAACATCCGACTGTTATTGCCGATTTTGTGGGATTTGGTGGATGAGGATACGCGCGGCCAATTCGGGATCAAATATGGAAAGTTTGTTGCGAATAACGAGCAGAAAGAAAAGGCTCTGGCTTACGATTTTCTGCAGATTGTGTCCGGTTTGTCGTACATACCCCAGGATCTCAGGGCAACGTTGATCGACAGCGCGCTAGAGAATCTCAGAACTGCTCATCGTGGCTTCAACAACTTCTACAATGAGCCGCCCTTTGCCAACGAGCTACAACGGATAGTGGGACAGACTGGCATCCCACCCCAAGTGGCGACGAAATATGTGCACACAATTGTTGAGGTCTATCTTACGAACGGCAACGGAATTGCCTACAACGCAGAAACTGTGTACGAAGCTCTAATCCAAGGGTTTGGTTCGAAGGAGGCAGCGATTGCGGTACTATCATTTACTGACACAGTCATCGGCAGTAAGCTGCAGTTCAATCTTCCGCAACAAAAGTTCTCGCGGCTGCTTCAGCTGCTTGAGCCGAAAATTTCATCTCCAGCGTTGCTCGAGTTTCTGAGAGACATGAAAGCCATCTCACCCGGCAGACTAACTTCCGACAGAGGGATCAAACAAAAACTGCCTAGTGTCCTAAAGCTGATAAAGCAGGGCAAGCCCTAACTGATTTTGCAGTTTCTCGGCGTTGCTCGAGTTCTTAAGATGTCTGGGGCAACGTCAAACATTGAAATTGTGTTCTTAGGCGATCCCACACTTACACGGGTAAATGGTCGTGTTAGCCTATCGAGTTACCCAACAATTCCGCGCTCATCCGCGATAGGCTCTGTTCAAAGCCTCACCCCACCGGCGCTGTCTCCACCGGATGCGGTTCCTGGTAGAGCTCTTCGATCTGGTCTTTGTACTTGGTTTCGATGATGCGGCGCTTGAGCTTCAGGGTGGGAGTGATTTCGCCGCCGGCCACGGTGAACTCGTCGGGAACCACGAGTATCTTCTTGATGGTCTCGTACTGCGCCAGCTTTTTGTTCAAGTCTTCAATGATCCCGCGATACAGGTCGCGGACTTTGGGCGAGTTGACCAGGTCTCCGTGGTTCTGGAAGGTCACACCGTTGGCGCGCGCCCAGTCTTCCAGCACGGGGAAGTGCGGCGAGATGATCACCGACGCGTACTTGCGCTTGTCGCCGATCAACGCGGCCTGCGCCACCAGAACGTTGGATTTCAGGGCATTCTCAATCGGCTGCGGGGCGATAAACTTGCCGCCGGAGGTCTTCAGCAGGTCTTTTTTGCGGTCGGTCACGCTGAGGAAGCCGTCGGCGTCCAGTTGGCCGATGTCGCCGGTCTTGAACCAGCCGTCGCTGGTGAAGGAGTTGCGGGTTTCCTCCGGCATGTTCCAGTAGCCTTTGAAGACGGTGGGGCCTTTTACCAGGATTTCCCCGTCTTCGGCGAGTTTTACTTGCAGGCCGTCATGAATCTTGCCTACCGATCCGATCTTGAACGCGCCTACGCGGTTGACTGAGATCACCGGAGAAGTTTCCGTCAGACCGTAGCCTTCGAAAATGGGAATACCCATTTTGCAGTACCAGTCTGACATGTCGTAGCCCAGCGGAGCGCCGCCGGAGAAGTAGGCGCGACCGTTGCCGCCAAAACCGCGGCGCAGCTTGGAGTACACCAGGCGGTCGGCCAGCTTCCAGGCCAGGCTGGCGGGTTTTTCGCCGCGCTCGATTTCCGGTTTATGCTTTTCGCCCACGCGCAGCGCCCACTCCAGGATGGTTTTCTTGATGCCGCGGGGAGCGTGGCGTTCAAACTCCTGGCGCGCTTTTTCGTACACGCGCGGCACGGCGACGACGATGCTCGGCTTCACTTCCTGAAACATCTGCGGCAACTGGTCAAAGAACGGACAGTAGGCGATGACCACTCCGTTGAGATAGCAAACGTAATCCAGGTGGCGCGCGGTCACGTGGGAAAGCGGCAGAAAGGATAGATAGACGTCGCCCACGATCCATTCGGCGTGGTGGCTGGCCATCTCGGCATTGCAAGTCAGGTTGCCGTGCGTCAGCATCACGCCCTTGGAGACGCCGGTTGTGCCCGAGGTATAAATCAGCGTGGCCAGATCGTCCGGCTGAATGGATGTGGCTCGAGCATCAAAGTCGGGGTCGCGGTCGGTGGACGAACCGCGCAGCAAGTTCCAGATGGGGACCACGTTGACTTCCGCGAGGTCGTCAAACATCACGATCTTTTCCACCTTGGTCTGCGACAGAATGGACTGCACTTTCCTCAGCTGTTCCAGTGTTGAAACACAAACCACGCGCGCGCCGGAGTTCTGCAGGAGGTACAAGGTTTGTTCGGCAGTGAGCGTGGAATAGATGGGCACGTCGGCAATGCCGCTGCACACGCAGGCAAAGTCCACGATCATCCATTCCGGCCGGTTCTCGCTGAGAATGGCGACGCGGTCGCCTTTGTCCAGGCCCCATTGCCGGAGAGTGCGGGCCATGGTGGCCACGTAGCCGTAGAGCTGCCAGGAGGAAATGACCTGCCACTCCGCGCCGCGCTTGACCATCACGTGGCGCTGCAGGTTGCGCGCCACCGAGGTAAGAAAGATATCGGCTAGAGTCCTGGTTTCCATAAACTCGCGCTCTCGAAAACTGTTTCTCGAAAAACTATGTCGCTGTTTCCACGCCCTGCAGAACGATGGAGACTACCGAGTCCGCCAGGCTGGAAAGCTGGTGATCGCGATCACGGTCGCGGTCAGAAAGGATCCACGTTGTAACTATCTCATCCACAGCGCCAAAGAAGCAATGCGCGGCGATGGTTACGGACATGTCGGCACGGAAGACACCTGCGGTCTGGCCTTCGCGCAGCACGCCTTTGATCAGGTCAAAGTACTCGACCATCAGATTGTGGGAAAACTCGCCCAGAAACTTGGCGCTATGCCTTAGTTCGGTCTGGAAGACGATGGCCAGGTTACGGTTTGCGCCCAGCCCTTCCAGGTGCAGGAAGGCCATGCGGCGCAGTTTCTCCCGGGGATCGCCGATCTGGTCCAGCGCCGTTTGGGCGCGGCGGATGAAGCGGTGGAAGGCCGAATCAATGGCCGCCATCAGAAGTTCGTCTTTGTTTTTGAAGTAAAGATAGATGGTGCCGTCGGCTACGCCGGCGCGGTCAGCGATTTCCGACACCCGGGAATGGAAAAAACCGTGTTCGGCAATGACTTCAATGGCCGCGTCCAGGATGCGCTGGTGCTTGCCAGACGTGCCACTCACGGTTTTCGAGGTCGGTTCTGTGGGACGTTTCACGGCTAGGAAGTGATGAATCTACTTGGATTTGCAGAGTAAGGCAATGGAAATCATAGTGAGGCTATGATTTTTGGGAGTGCCTCCAGCAACCGCCGGATCGCCTGTCCGCGATGGCTGTGTCGCCGCTTTTCTTCCAGGCTCAACTCGGCAAACGTCTTGCCCAGCGCAGGGAAGTAGAACAGCGGATCGTAACCGAAGCCGCCTGTGCCACGGGGTGATGAAAGCAGCTCGCCGCGGGCCTCTCCGGTAAACGTCGCCAGAGTCTGGCCGTCGCGGGCCAGGGCGATCACGCAAACGTATTTGCCCGCATGTTTGCCGGCAGGCAAGCGCTCCAACTGGGCGATCAGCGTGCGATTGTTTTCCTCGTCGCTGGAATTCTCATGGGTTGCGGCGCCATCACGGACGATGGCCGCATAGCGGGCGGAATAAACTCCCGGAGCGCCGTCCAGTTCGTCCACGGACAGGCCGGAATCTTCGGCCAGCAGCAGAGCGCCGGGAGCAAAGCGGCTGTAGTATTCGGCTTTGATGCGGGCGTTGTCGGCGAAGGTGTCGCCGTCTTCAACGGGTGCAGGAAGCGTTTCCAGGCCGGGCAGCATGGCCAGAGACAAGCCCAGGCTCTGCGCGGCTTCTGCGAACTCGCGCAGTTTACCAGGATTGGTCGTAGCCAGATATAGTCGAGGAGCGCTGGGCATTTTGTTTATCATGATAGCTTGAGAGCAAGAGTTCGTTGGAAATTGAGGTGAAGTCCATGGCCAAGCGGTGGTTCGCGATCCTGTTGGGAACATCTCTTCTGGTGGCCGGCTGTGTTTCTCCGGCGGTAAACACCGTTTCCAGCGGCGGGGGAGGAGCAGGCGGCCAGCTGTACGTGGCCACACCCACGGCGATCCTGCGCTTCAACAACGCGTTCACGTCCAACGGCAACGTGGGCCCCACCGTCACCATTTCCGGAGCGCTCACCGGGCTCTCTTCACCGCGCCGCATCCTGCTGGACGCGGCGGCCAACCGGCTGTACGTGGCCAACCAAGGCAATAACGCAATCCTGGTATTTGAAAACGTCTTCGCGGCCACCGGCAACGTAGCGCCCAACCGGACCATTGCCGGCCCGGCCACTCTGCTTGCCGCGCCAACCGACATCGCGCTGGACCCAGCCAACAACCTGCTTTACGTGGCCAGCGGCACGAATATCCTGGTCTATGCCGGGGCGTCCACCATCAACGGCAATGCGCCGCCGGTGCGCAACATCAACATGGGAGTTACGATTGGCGCGTTGTTTCTAGACGCCACCAACAATCAGCTCTACGTCGCCGACCCGGTCAACAACATTCTGGACCGCTTGGATGGAGCCAGCAGCCAGGACGTGGTGGGAATCATCGGCGGCGCCATTGCCGGACCCGCCACCCTGCTCTCGTCACCCAGCGGGTTGGTTCTGGACGGCAACGGACGCTTGCTGGTCAGCAACGCCGCAGCGCCGCTGAGCCTTACGATCTACAGCGGGGCTTCCACGGCGACAGGGAACATTGCGCCGGCCGCAAACATCACCGGGAGCGCGACCAAGCTGGCGTCGCCGGGCCAATTGGCCTTCAACAAGACGGTGACCACCGGCGAAGTGTACGTGGCGGACAACCTCGCCGGGAGCATCCTGATCTATACCAACACCAACGCAGCCAACGGGAACGTGCCGCCGGCGCGCATCATCAGCGGGGCCGGCACCGGTTTGGTGGCCAACGGCGTGAACGGCGTGGCCCTGGACACCACGCGTTAGTGCAGCATCAAGAGCCCATACAGCGCAACCGCTACGCCGGCGATGGTGGTTAGAAAAGACATTCTCCAGTAAAGCTTGGACCCTGCCAGCAGCGAGATGGAGCAGAGCACAATGGAGATTTCCAGCAGGAGCTCTGAGCCGTCATAGAAGTTGGCCTGGTGCTCAATGAGTGCCTGCTCATGTTCCCGCTCGCGGGCCTGTTCTTGAATCTGGACGGCGCCGGGCTTGCCGGGCTTTTCCTTTTCCGCCTTTTCCTTGGCCGCGTGCGCTCCGCCTGATTCTTTCGTTTCCGCCTTGTGGGCTTCGCCTTCTTTGGCTTCGCTGGCTCTGTGCGCTTCAGCATCGTTGGCTTTGTGGGCCTGGCCTTCCTTGGCGGCCGGTTCTTCTGCTTCCTCTTTGTCCTTCTTCTCTGCGGAAGCCTGGCTCAACAAGGGCGCCAATATGGCTGAATCCTTCACCGGGCTACTGCAGCCCTTTTCCGGCGGAACGCCACATTCCTCTTCCAGGGACTTCTTGTAGTCCCGGAGCGCCACGTCTTTGCCGTTGGGCAGCAACGCCGCCACTTCCGCCGACGAGCCGTAGCTGTGGGCGCGCCCGTGCTTGGCCTGATAAAAGCTCCAGTCGTCCACGATTTTTCCCTGGAGGAGCACCTCTTCGGTGTGTGCGCGATGGCTCAACAGCGTGGCCATCGCCAGCAGTACCGCGGTGACGGCCATGGTCAAGCCAATGCTTTTTTCGCCTGCCTCGTGCGCGTGCTCTGCGCCTTCTTTGATTTCTTCAACATTCATAGTTTCTTCCTGATGTTTGAGAATTTAGTTCTAGATCAGAAATACTTGTGGCCCCATCGCAGCTTAGCAAACCTTGGGAAATCTGAACTTCTCTTCAATGGCGATGCAGAAAACGCAGCCGCTTTTGCGGCCGGATTGCTTCAGGGACGTCGTCATACTTCAGCACGCTGATGGCTCCGTCCACTTCCAGGACGGCCAGGGCCACATCCTTAATCTCATTGACTCCGTGTTCGCGCAGAGCGCGGTTGAGTTCGTCCATGGAAAGATGCTCTTTGGCGATATGGTCAGTGATGCATTGGCCGTTGTGAATCAGGAGCGTGGGCGATCCCTGCACCAGCTTGCGGAAGCGGCGGTTGAATCCAGCCACCTCCGCCAGCAGGTAATTCAGGCCCAGCAACATCATCGCGGCCACAATGCCGCCCAGCAGAGACGAGTCTTGCCCGACCATGGCATTCTGCACGGCGTTGCTCAGCAGAAGAAGCAGAGTAAGATCAAACGGCGTCATCTGCCCGACCTCGCGCTTGCCCGTCAGGCGGATGCCCACCAGCACTAAAACGTAAATCACGCTGGTGCGGAGGACGATTTGCAGCACGGATTCCCAGTTGGTCAGCATAAGGTCGGCGCCTTTGGCGCAGCGGCATTATAGAAGATGTTTGCCGCATAAACACTTAAACTAAATGTTAGGTAGTGGGTCAGTTTGATAGACGTTCATCGCTGGCGCGATGAACGTCTGCCTGAAGGCCCGCGATTCGCACGCGAATCGCTAGATGCTGATACCGGCGAGTGGGTCAGTTTTCATTAAACTGACCCACTGCCGAATGCTATCCTCTGGTTCAGGGCGAAGAACTAGCTTGTCTATGGCCGATTCCAAACAATTCAAGACTGACGTCGTCATCGCCGGCGGCGGATTGGCCGGGATTGTCACCGCCTATGAACTCCTTGATTCCGGCCACCGCGTCCTGCTGATTGACAAAGACAAGCGGGAAAACTTTGGCGGGCTGGCCAAGCAGTCGTTCGGCGGCGTGCACATGATTGATACGCCCCACCAGCGCCGTCTGGGCATCAAGGATTCGCCGGAACTGGCGTGGCGCGACTGGCAGAGCGTTGCCGGCTATGAGGCCAACGACGATTGGCCTCGCCAGTGGGCCAGGCTTTACTGCGAAAATTCGGGCGAATACATTTTTGAGTTCCTCAATCGCCACCAGATCAAGTTTCTGCCCGTGGTCAACTGGGCGGAGCGCGGAATTTACGGTCCAGGCAATACCGTCCCGCGCTGGCATATCGTGTGGGGCACTGGACATGAAATCATCCACTGCCTGCTGAACGCGCTGGACGCCCACCCGAAACGCGCCAATCTTGAATTGCTGTTCGATACAGAAGTTTCCGCGATTGAGATGAGCAATGGCCGGGCTACGGGCGTCCGTGGCCGGACCATTAATTCTAGGGATCCTGTCGATTCCGGCCAGGAGGTTCGCGTCTCTGCCGAACACACGGTGATTGCTTCGGGCGGAATCTGCGGTGGCGATCTCAGCACCCTGCGTGCCAACTGGTACAAGCCGTGGGGCGCGCCGCCGACGAAGCTGCTCAACGGCGCGCATGATTACGGTGACGGCATGCTGCACAATCGAGTTGCCGCGCTGGGCGGGGCCATAACCCACCTTGACCTGCACTGGCACTACGCCGCGGGCATACACCACCCTGCCAAGCGCCGGCCTGACGACGGCCTCAGCCTGGTGCCACCGCGTTCCGCCCTGTGGCTCAACGCCCGCGGAGAACGCATCATGACTCCAGGCCCCATGCCGGTGTACGGCGACACCCGCCATCTGGTGGAGAGCGTGCTTCGCCAGCCCGGCCAATATTCGTGGCAGGTGATGAACTGGAAAATCGCCATCCGTGAGCTGGCGGTTTCCGGCTGCGATTACATGACCGCGTTTCGCTACAAAGACCGGCGCGCGCTGCTCAAGAGCGTCATGTTCGGCAATAAAGAACTCGTTGAGCGGCTGATTCGCGAATGCCCGGACGACATTGTGGTCGCTGACACGTTGCCTGAGTTGATGGAGCGCATGGATGCGGCGAACCTTTTCGGCCAGCGGCTCGACCGCGCTCAGATGGAAGCTACCATCAAAGCGTGGGATGACATGATTGGGCGCGGTCCCAAGTTTCACAATGACGACCAGCTGCGGCGCATCGCGAATTTCCGCAACTACCGCGGCGACCGCGTGCGCACATCCAACTTCCAGCGCATTCTTGATCCCAAAGCTGGTCCGCTGATCGCCATCCGCGAGTTCATCCTGGCGCGCAAGAGCCTGGGCGGAATCCAGACGGACATGCAGTGCCGCGTGCTGCGCGTCGACGGCCAGCCGATTCCCGGCCTCTACGCTGTGGGCGAAGCCGCAGGATTCGGCGGCGGCGGCATCCACGGCAAAGGCTCGCTCGAAGGCACGTTCCTGGGCGGTTGTATACTCACGGGTCGCGTCGCCGGCAGAAGCATCGGGAAGTAAGAAGGTGGAGAATATGGCCAGCGGAACTCAAACAGAAGCAGCACAACGCATTCGCATCGGCGGCAGCAAAACCGGCGCGTGGCTTGCCCGCTACGCGCTGGAGCAACTGCCGGTCTCGCACACCTTCGGCATTCCCGGCGTCCACACCACGGAGCTGTACGACGAGCTGAACCAGTCGGAGAAGATCCGGCCCGTCCTGGTTACGCACGAGTGTTGCGGCGCGTTTGCCGCCGACGCCATCAGCCGGACGTCCAACGGACAGATCGGCTGCCTGGTAATTGTGCCTGCGGCCGGCGTTACCCACGCCATGAGCGGCATTGGCGAATGCTACCTGGACGGCATTCCTCTGCTAGTGATCACCGGCGGAGCGCGCACGGACGTTCCTTTCGGCTACCAGTTGCATGAAATTGACCAGCAGCGCCTTGTGGACGGCATCGTTAAGCGTTCCTGGAAGATCACTGAACATCGCGATATTGTGCCGGTGATCTTTGAGGCTTACCGCACCACGGTGAGCGGCGTGCCAGGGCCGGTGCTGGTGGAAATTCCCGTCAACTTGCAATTGTTTTCGCAAGCGGTGGACGACGTGCCCGCGTTCACTCCCTACGCGCCGGAGCCAGTATTCGTTGATAACGAGCTGGACGCCGCGGTTCGTCTGCTTCGCGAAGCCCGCTCGCCAGGAATCTTCGTCGGCTGGGGAGCGGTTGACGTCGCCGAATCCGTGGCCAAAATCGCTGAGTTGCTGGGCGCGCCGGTTTCCACCACGCTGCAAGGCCTCTCCGCTTTTCCCGGCGACCATCCGCTGCACACCGGCATGGGATTCAGCCGGGCCGCGGTGCCCGCCGCGGAAAATGCCTTTGCCAAATGTGACTGCATGCTGGCCATCGGCGTCAGCTTTGGCGAGATTCCTACCGGCAGCTTCGGGTGTCCAGTGCCGGAGAACCTTATCCACATTGATATCTCGTCCAAAGCTATTGGGCGCAACTATCCGGCCAAGGTCGGCTTACTGGGCGATTCGCGTCTCATCGTCCCACAGCTTCTTGCGCGGCTTCAGTCCGGCGCTGCCGACCAAACCGCGCGCCGCCGCAACGTGGAAGCCCGCATCGCCGCCGACAAAGCCGCTTATCGCGAAGAATGGCGGGCACACCAAACCGACCGCGTCAATCCCGCGCCGTTTTTCCAGGAACTACGGCGCCAGCTCAACGACGACGCCATCATGACCGTGGACGACGGCAACCACACCTTCCTCGCCGCTGAGCTGTTTGAAGTGCGGCGTCCGCGCGTCTTCGTTTCACCCACCGACTTCAACGCCATGGGATACGCCGTGCCGGCAGCCGTCGGCGCCAAGCTGGCCAGCCCTGATCGGCAAGTCGTCAGCATCGTGGGCGATGGCGCGTTCCTGATGACCGGCCTGGAGACCATCACCGCGGCCACGCTCGGCCTGGGCATTGCGTACTTCGTTTTCGACGACGGCGAGCTCAGCCAGATTTCCCAGGGCCAGGAAATTCCCTACAACCGCAAACCGTGCACCGTTCTTGGTACGCTGCGGCTGAAGGGCATCGCCGACGCCACCGGCGCAGACTACGTGGCCATCGAGAACAATGGCCAGATCAGCGATGCGGTTCGCGACGCCCTGGCCTGCGCCGCAAAGAACAAGCCGGTCATCGTGGACGTTCACGTGGACTACTCCAAGCGCACGCGCTTTACCAAGGGCGTGGTCAAGACCGCGCTGAAGCGTTTTCCGCTGCGTGACCGTCTGCGGTTCATCGCCAGGGCGCTGGTGAGAAAAGTGACGGGATGAACGAGACCACGCGCCGAAGGCGCGTTGCCTCCTTTTATTGAACGCGCCGGTTCAGGTTCCCTCGCAAGAGCGGTCCCAGCTCACTTCCGCATGGGCGATGATTTGAGTCACGATCCGAAAATCGCGGCCCTTTGCCGGAATCACGCCCGACCGTGACCGCCGTCACATTCCGCCATAACCGACAAAGACGATAAATATTGTCGGAATTAGACGGGCCGTGATTAACAAGACCTCCGTACTCGCTATGCGAGCTTTGCTGGTAGTCGCCGGGGACGCGCCGGGCAACGTCCTGTCCCCGCGCAGCATTGCCGCCCGCTTGAATGAATCGCCCGCTTATATGGCCAAGGTGCTTCGCCTTCTGGTCAGGGCGGGAATTTTACGGGCGGAGCGCGGGACCAAAGGCGGCGTTTTTCTCAACCGGCCAACTTCAGAAATCTCCATGCTTGAAATTGTTCAAGCTTGCCAGGGCGCGATCGTCGGCGGCTATTGCCAGCCAGTCCTCAACCTCCAGAGCACTTGCGCTTTTCACCGCGCGACGCTGGAACTGGAGCACGCCGTCACTCAAGTTCTCTCGCGCTGGAATTTGGCGCATCTGGAAAAAACGCCCGGACCAGTTGGCAGGCTGCCCGGAACGATGCACTGCTTGATCGCCGGTTTTCCTGCGCCGTTGTCACCGAAAACGCGCTCAACGAAAGCCGGCTTAGCGAGAGGAACCGCGAGACCATGACGGATCTCCTGAAGCTGCGCGTTTCCATTCCTTCCGAGCAGTACCAGCAGGATCAGATTTCCTGCCAGGTGGCGTGTCCGGTGCACACCGACGCGCGCGGTTACGTGCGGGCCATTGCACAAGGCCGCTTTGAAGAAGCCTACCTGATCGCCCGAGGTCCCAATCCTTTTGCCTCCATCTGCGGACGAATCTGCGGTGCGCCCTGTGAGACGGCCTGTCGTCGCGGCAAGATTCCGCGCGTAGATGATGACGGCAACTTCGTCGCCAACGACCGTCCTATCGCCATTCGCGCGCTGAAACGTTTTGCCTGCGATCTTTACGGCCCTGAGGCACAAGGCCCCGGCGTCACGCTGCGTAATGTAAAAGCGTTCATTCCTCCAGTGGCCGCCCACGCGGACGAAATGGCCGCGTTGCTGCGCGCCTCTGTGGATGGCCGGGTGAAGCAAGCGGGTGGAGAAAAGATCGCCATTATCGGCGCCGGTCCTGCGGGGCTTTCCGCAGCGCACGATCTGGCCCTGCTCGGTTTCAAACCCGTGGTGTTTGAGTCTGAGCCGGTCCCCGCCGGCATGCTGGCGGTGGGCGTGCCTGCGTATCGCCTGCCGCGCGACATTATCGCCAAAGAAGTTGCGGTGATCCAGGCACTGGGCGTTGAGATTCGTTGCGGCGTTTCCATCGGCAAGGACGTGAGCTTCGCCGAGTTGCGCCGGGATTTCAGCGCCGTGTTGATCGCCGTGGGCGCAAAGTCCTCTCGCGACCTGGGACTGCCCGGCGAACGCGGGCCGCGCGTCTACGGCGGCGTGGATTTGCTGCGAGCCGTTTCCTTGGGCGAACCCATTGATATCGGCCGTGAAGTGGTGGTGGTTGGCGGCGGCAACGTGGCTTATGACGTGGCCCGCACCGTGGTCCGGCAAATTGCCTATGACACGGCCCGCACCGCGGCCCGTCTGCCTGGCATGAGCAAAGTCTGGCTGGTCTCACTGGAGAGCCTGGAAGAAATGCCCGCGGACACCGTGGAGATCCGCGAAGGTGATGAAGAAGGTGTGCAGCGGCTGAACGGCTGGGGGCCGCTGGAAATCCAGCGCCGCGATGATGGCTCCGTTTCCGGCGTGCTCTTCCGCAAGTGCACCCGCGTGTATGACGAGAATCGCCGCTTCGCCCCAACGTATGACGACACCATGACCCGCCCGGTGCCGTGTGACACCGTGCTGCTCGCCGTCGGACAGAGCACGGCCCTCAAATTCCTGGAAGACGGCGGCAAGGACGTTGAGATGATGCGTCCCGGCTGGCCCAAGGTGGACGCGCAAACACTGCGCACCACGGCCGACAACGTGTTCGTCGCAGGCGACCTGGCGCACGGTACGCGGCTGTTGATTGATGCCGTGGCTTCCGGCAAAGCCGCGGCGCGTTCCATTTACGAGTCGCTTACCGGCAACAAGTTGCAGTTTGAGGCCGTGGCCTCCCATCGCGTGCTTGAACTCTATCGCCGTGAACGCGGCTACGAAAACATTCGCCGCCAAGCGATTCCCACCACGGAGCCGGAAGACCGGCTGAAGCACCCGGCGGTCTGTGTGGAGAGCGGCTACACGCAGGAACTGGCCATGCGCGAAGCTTCGCGCTGCCTGGATTGCGGCGTGGCGCCCATCTTTGACGGCACGCGCTGCGTGCTCTGCGGCGGCTGTGCCGACGTTTGTCCCACGCAGTGCCTGAAGCTGGTGAGCCTGGGCGACCTGTTCGGCGACGACGCGTTTGCCCGGGAGATCGGCGTCGCGCTCGGCGAAGACGCTGATCTCGCCGCCAACTCAGCCATTTTGAAAGATGAAGACCGCTGTATCCGCTGCGGGCTCTGCGCCCTGCGCTGCCCGGTGGATGCCATCACCATGGAACGCGTCATGTTCCGCACGGATTGGAGGACCAATGAGCGAGACACAGAAGACCGGGCGCTCGCGGCTCGATCCTGAGCCGGTGAGCCGTCGCGATGTGTTGGGACTCATGTCCCTGTGGGCTGCAGGGTCGGCCCTGCTGTTCGGGCTCGTTGGGATGTTGCGCCTGCCCAAGGCCGCTGTCCTGTCGTCTCCATCCAAACGTTTTCGCGTGACGCTGCCGGCGACCTTGGCGGCGGGCGAAGCCTTCACTCCTCCGGGCCGCAACGTGGCCGTGTATCGCGACGAACAAGGCGTGTACGCAATCTCCCGCGTGTGCACGCATCTGGGTTGCATCGTCAAGCCAACGGAAGAAGGTTTTGAGTGCCCCTGCCACGGCTCGCGTTATGACCATGACGGCACCGTGACCAAGGGTCCGGCGCCGCGCGCGCTGCCCTGGCTGGAAGTGAAAGAACAGGCCGGCACGCTCTACGTGGATGAGGGCAGCAACGTGGCTTCCGGCACGAGGTTGAAGGTATGAGCGCCCCGGACCGCAATTCCGCTCTGCAGGTCTTCTGGCAGAACCTGAAGGCGACGCCGCGGCACTTCATGGAAACGGCGTTTCGCGGTGGCGCTCCCAAGACCGACCGCACGCGTTCCACGTTTGTCTTTGGCAACGTGTTCTTCCATCTTCATTCCGTGCGCACGCATCGCTGGAGTTTGCGTTGGGCAACGACTTGGGGACTGGGAATGGCGACGTTTGCGGCCTTTGTCATCACGCTGGTCACCGGCATCCTGCTGATGTTTTATTACAAGCCTTTCCCTGACGTTGCCTATCAATCCATCAAGGACATTCATTTCGTGGTCCCCACCGGCCGCTTCATGCGCAACATCCATCGCTGGGCGGGAAACGTGATGGTAGTGACGGTGATCCTGCACATGGCGCGCGCGTTCTATACCGCGGCCTACCGCAAGCCGCGCGAGTTCAACTGGCTCATGGGAATGGCGCTGCTGGTGGTCACGCTCGGCCTTTCTTTCACCGGCTACTTGCTGCCCTGGGACCAGTTAGCGTACTGGGCTATTACCATTGGCGCCAACATTGCAGCGTCACCCCAGGAGGTAACAAATGCGCTGGGGATCACGCAGCATTTTGATCCCGGGGGATTGCAGCGGCTCATTCTACTGGGATCGGACACCGTTGGCCCGGAAGCGCTGATCCGCTTCTACCTGCTGCACGTGATGATCCTGCCGCTGGTGCTGGCGTTGATCGTCGCCGTTCATTTCTGGCGTATCCGCAAAGATGGCGGGTTGGCCAGGCCTGTTGACGCTGACCAGCGCGTGGGGCCCATCACCGGAACCTATCCGGTGTTCACCGAGCAGCCCAAGAAGACGTATCAGTTGGCGGCCATCGTGCGCGGGAAGACTGCGGCAGTGGGTAAAGGGCCGGAAGCCACCGTGCCTTCCATGCCGCATCTTTTTTACGGCGAACTTGCCGTCTTGATGTTGACCACGCTGATCTGCGTGGCGCTGGCACTGCTTTCCGACGCGCCGCTGAAAGAGCTGGCCAATCCCATGGTGCCGGAGAACCCGGCCAAAGCGCCCTGGTATTTCCTGGGACTGCAGGAGTTAGTTTCCTTCTCGGCGTTCATGGGCGGGATCGGAATTCCCACCATCGTGCTGCTTGGCCTGGGATTGATCCCGTATCTCGACCGCGAAACCGAAGGCACCGGCGAATGGTTCGGCGGGCCGGGAGGCAAGAAGCTCGCCATGCGGTCGCTGCTGGTCGGCTTTGGCGCGTCGCTGGCGATTGAATCGTTCGTCATCCACTTTGGCTGGCTGCGGGAGTGGTTCCCGCACATTCCGCAACTGGTCATCACTGCCATCAACCCTGGCACGCTCCTCACGCTGGCTTACGGCGCGTACTCGGTGTGGTGTGTGAAGAAATACAGCTCAACCCGCGCAGGCGCCATGGCTCTTTTCACGTGCTTCCTGTGCGGCTTCATCGTTCTCACCGTCATCGGGACGTATTTCCGCGGACCGAACTGGGTCTTTTACTGGTCGCCGTCCCAATGGCCCGGACACTAATTTATGAGTAAGAACAAATATCTGTTGCTCATTTCAAGCCTTGGCGTGCTGACGCTGCTGGTTGGCGCGGCGGTGCAGGAAAACTTTCTGCGCGAGTGGCGTCAGATTCAGACGCAGGGCCGCAACGAGGAAGGGCCCATCGCCGTGCAGCTTCGGCAGGTCGTGAACACGGGGCTCAAGACCAACGACCGCTGCGTCTCCTGCCACGTGACCATGGCGCCGGGCGAATCGACGACGACCGGAGCAAAAGTCCTGTCACCCCACAAGCCTGTTGTGCACGATCCTTCCGAGTGGGGCTGCACGGTCTGTCACGCCGGACAAGGCCAGGCCACCGACAAAGCCGACGCTCACGGCGATGTCCCCTTCTGGCCGGACCCCATGATTGAGCCGCGCTTCAGCCAGGCCGGTTGCGGCACATGCCATGCGCCGCTCGGCGTGCCCGAGCAAGAGCGCTACGCGGAAGCTCGCAATGCCTTTGCCCGCCTGGATTGCTTTGCCTGCCACAAGGTGGACGGGCGCGGCGGCATGATTCGTCCCGACGGCGGCGGTATGGAAGGCCCCGAGCTTTCTCGAGCCGGCATCAACGGCTATGACGCCGGCTGGTATGAAAAGCACGTTGCCAAACATCAGCAGGCCCAGCAGGGACCGTGGCGCAACTCGTTCGCGTCTGTGAACGATGCCGATCGCGAGTTACTCAAAGACTATCTGGCCACGCTGATGGCCGCTCCCAAGCTGGTGGAAGCCAAGGCGGTGTTCAACTCCACCGGCTGCATGGGCTGCCACAAAGTCAGCGGCGTGGGCGGTGACGAAGGCATTGATCTTTCACACGAAGGCGAAAAAGATCCCGGACAAATCAACTTTGCCCACATGGCCGGCAAGCACAGCGTTGAAAACTGGATGGCCGAGCACTTCCGCTCGCCGGTGTCCGTCGTGGTCGGCTCGCAGATGCCGTCGCTTGCGCTTTCTGATCGCGATGTTGACCTGCTCAGCATGTACATGCGGTCGCTGCGGCGCAAAGACCTTCCTGCAAGTTACGTCCCCAAAGACCGTGTACGCGCCGTGCGTTTTGGCGAACGCGAATTCGCCGCCGACGGCGCCACCCTCTTTGGCACATTCTGCACCGGTTGCCACGGCGGAGGCGGTGTGGGCCAGCGCTCACCGGGCATGCCTTCGTTCCCGGCCATCGCCAGCGCGGATTTTCTCTCGCGCGTTTCCGACGACTTCCTTACGGAAACCATCACCCGCGGGCGTCCCGGACGCCGCATGCCGGCCTGGGGCGAACTCACCGGCGGACTGAAGCCGGAAGAAATCAAGAAAGTAGTTGCCTATGTGCGCCAGCTCGGTCCGGCCTACCAGCCGGATGGCGAACCTCCGCGTTGGATCAAAGCCGATGCCGAGCAAGGCAAGAAACTATTTGCCTCCATCTGTTCCGGTTGCCACGGCGCAAAGGGCCAGGGCAACGAAGGACCGGCGCTGAACAACCAGGTGCTGCTGGCCACGGCCACGGACAGCTACTTCGTACAGACCATCGGACAGGGCCGCCGCGGAACGGACATGCTGGGGTTCCTGGAGCCGCATCCCGCGCGGCCCACGCTCAGCCCGGGGGAGATCGAAAACATTATTGCTTTTCTGCGCACGTGGGAGAGGGGGAAGAAATGAAACGAGATCTTGGACGCCGCGAATTCCTGCAGATGCTCAGCGCCACCGGACTGACGGCGCTGGTCGGCTCCACGGCGGAGACCTGGGGACTGGACGCGATCAGCAATCCGCTGGCCAGCTATCCCGACCGCGGATGGGAACGGGCTTACCGTGATCTGTGGAAATATGACTCCAAGTACACCTTCCTCTGCGCTCCCAATGACACGCATAACTGCATGATCAATGCCTACGTGCGCCAGGGCGTGATCACCCGACTGGGCCCCACCATGAAATACGGCGAAGCCACGGACCTCAACGGCAATAAGGCCACGCATCGCTGGGACCCGCGCATCTGCCAAAAAGGCCTGGCCCTCACCCGGCGCTTTTACGGTGACCGCCGCGTCAACGGCTGCATGGTGCGCGAAGGTTTCAAGAAGTGGGTGGAGAAAGGCTTCCCGCGGCAGAGCAACGGTCTTCCTGAGCGCGAATATTTCAATCGCGCGCGCGACCAGTGGGTCCGCGTGACGCACGATGACGGCGCCAGGATCGTGGCATCCGTGCTCAAGAACATTGCTGAGACTTACACCGGCGAAGAGGGCAAGCGGCGTCTGACTGAACAACATTATGACCCCGCCACAATTGAGGCCACCAAGGGCATAGGCACGCAGGTGCTGAAATTCCGCGGCGGCATGCCGTTGCTGGGCATCACGCGGGTCTTCGGCATGTATCGCATGGCCAACAGCATGGCGCTGCTGGATAGCCACATCCGCAAGGTCGGTCCGGACCAGGCCAAGGGCGCGCGCGGATTCGACAACTACTCATGGCACACCGATCTGCCTCCGGGCCATCCCATGGTCACCGGCCAGCAGACGGTGGAGTTCGACCTGAGCGCCGCCGAGCACTGCAAAACTTTGGTGGTCTGGGGCATGAACTGGATCACCACCAAGATGCCGGACAGCCACTGGCTCACCGAAGCACGGCTCAAAGGCACGCGGGTAGTCGTGATCGCGTGCGAGTACTCGGCTACAGCGACCAAAGCTGATGACGTGGTCGTCGTTCGTCCGGGCACAACGCCCGCGCTGGCGCTTGGTTTCTGCAACGTGATCCTGCGCGAAAAACTCTTCGACGTTGAATACATGAAGCACTGGACGGATCTGCCCATGCTCGTCCGCATGGATACGCTGCAGAACCTGCGCGCCAAAGACGTTTTCCCCAATGACCAACTGGCGGATTTGAAATCCACCAAGATCCTGAAGAAGGGTGACAAAGAGCCTCCCGCGTTGCAGCACGTGGAACAGATCGTCGGCGAAGAACTGCGGGCCGCCTGGGGCGACTACGTTTGGTGGGACCGTAAGACCAACGCTCCTAAAAAGCTGACGCGGGACATGGTGGGTAAGTTCTCCAACGTGGCCGATCCGCTGCTCGAAGGCTCAATCGAAGTCACGCTGGTTGACGGCAAGAAAGTCCGTTGCCGTCCGGCGTTCGATCTGATCCAGGAGTACGTGGCCCACTTTGACCCCAAGACCGTGGAAGAGATGACCTGGGCGCCGGCCGCGGCCATTGAGTCCGTGGCGCGGCACATTGCGAAAGAGCCGGGGACCACGCTATTTGCTATTGGCATGGGGCCCAACCAGTTCTTCAACAGTGACAACAAAGACCGTGACACCATGCTGCTGGCCGCGCTCACCGGCAACGTGGGCAAGATCGGCGGCAACATCGGCTCGTACGCCGGCAACTACCGCACGGCGCTGTTCAACGGCTCGCCGCAGTACATCAACGAGAACCCGTTCGATATAGAACTGGACCCAAGCAAGCCGTCGCGGCCCAAGGCGTATTGGGTGGGCGAGTCAGCCCACTATTACAACCATGAAGACCATCCGTTGCGCGTCGGCAAGCGGCTGCTCACGGGAAAGTCCCATATGCCGTGCCCGACCAAGTCCCTTTGGTTCGCCAACGCCAATTCCATCCTGGGCAATGTGAAGTGGCACTTCAACACCGTGATCAATCAGTTGCCGAAGATGGAGATGATTGCCGTCAACGAGTGGTGGTGGACGGCCTCCTGCGAATGGGCGGATGTGGTTTTTGGCGTAGACAGTTGGGCCGAACTGAAGCATCCGGACATGACCGCTTCCGTCACCAACCCGTTCTTGCAGGTCTTTCCCCGCACGCCCATCAAACGCGTCTTCAACACTATCGGTGATATTGACGTGTATGCGCTGGTGGCCTCCAAGTTTGCCGAACTCACCGGCGACCAGCGCTTCAACGACATGTGGAAGTTCGTGCGCGAAGGCCGCACCGACGTCTACCTGCAGCGCATCCTGGACAACTCCACCAACACCAAAGGCTACAAGTTCGCGGACATTGAAGCCAAAGCCAAGGAAGGCATCCCCGCAATCCTCAACAGCCGCACCACCCCCAAGGCTGTAGGCTACGAACAGGTGGCCGATTCCAAACCCTGGTACACCAAGAGCGGGCGGCTGGAGTTCTACCGCGAAGAGCCGGAGTTCATTGAAGCCGGAGAAAATCTGCCGGTGCATCGCGAACCCATTGATTCCACTTTCTACGAACCCAACGTGATCATCGCGCCCAAGCATGAGGCGCTGCGGCCGGCCTCGCCGGAGAGCTACGGCGTCTCCCGCGACGATCTCACCTGCGAGGTCCGCTGCGGACGCAACGTGGTCCTGACCTGGGCGGAAGCCAAGCAGACGCAGCACCCGCGCATGAAAGAAGGCTACAAGTTTATCTTCCACACGCCCAAGTACCGCCACGGCGCGCACACCACGCCGGTGGACGTGGACATGATCGCGCTGCTGTTCGGTCCGTTCGGCGATCTCTATCGCCACGACCGCCGCATGCCGTACGTCAACGAAGGCTACGTGGATATCAACCCCAGCGACGCCAAGGACCTGGAGATTGAAGACGGCGACTACGTGTACATCGATCCCGACCCGGAAGACCGTCCCTTCCGCGGATGGCAGAAAGACAAGAAGAACATGGAGTTTGCGCGCCTGCTGTGCCGCGCCCGCTACTATCCGGGGACGCCGCGCGGCGTCACGCGCATGTGGCACAACGTGTACACGGCCACGCCAGGCTCAGTGGAAGGCCACAAGACCCGCAAAGACGGACTGGCCAAGAACCCGCGCACCAACTATCAGGCCATGTTCCGCAGCGGCTCGCAACAATCAGCCACGCGCGGCTGGCTCAAGCCCACGTGGATGACCGATTCGCTCACGCGCAAGAACATGTTCGGCCAGAGCATTGACAAAGGTTTTCTGCAAGACGTTCACTGCCCCACGGGCGCGCCGCGTGAAGCCGTGGTCAAAATCACCAAGGCTGAGCCGGGCGGCATTGAAGGTCAAGGTTTGTGGCGTCCGGCGGCGCTGGGCATCCGGCCGAGCTACGAGTCGGCGGAGATGCGCAAGTATCTGGCAGGCGAATTCTATCTGGGACGGAAGGAGAAATAGGCCATGGCACGCGTTTATAACTGGCAAATCGGCAGGGAGATGTCGTACTGGTATCCGGAGAGCCGTCCGAAGAAGCAGTTTGCGGCCGTCTTTGACACCAACAAATGCATTGCGTGCCAAACCTGCACGCTGGCTTGCAAGACCACGTGGACCTCCGGCAAAGGCCAGGAATACATGCTGTGGAACAACGTGGAGACCAAGCCCTACGGCAGCTATCCGCTGGCTTACGACGTGAAGTTGCTCAACATGATTGAAGCCGGCAAGTGGAGCGGCAAGTCCTATGAAGGACAAACCATCTTTGAGTCTGCGCCCGCAGGCGAGCGGGTGATGGGCTGGCGGCCAGAGCAAGTGGACTATTCCTATCCCAACACCGGCGAAGACGATTGTGCCGGACAGGTGGACCACGGCGCACTCATGCAGTTGCCGCACATGAATTGGTTCTTTTACCTGGCGCGCATCTGCAACCACTGCACGTATCCGGCTTGTCTGGCGTCCTGTCCGCGCGGTTCGATTTACAAGCGGCAGGAAGACGGCATTGTGCTGGTGGACCAGGGACGTTGCCGCGGCTACCAGGAGTGCGTGCGCGGATGTCCTTATAAGAAAGTCTTCTTCAACCCCCTGACCGGCACGTCAGAAAAGTGCATTGCATGCTTCCCCAAGATTGAGCAGGGGCTGCAGCCGCAGTGCTTTGTCAACTGCATCGGCAAAATCCGCATGGCCGGCTTCATCAACCCCCCGGAGAGAGCCCGCGCCGACAACCCGATTGACTACCTCGTCCACATAAAGAAGATAGCGTTGCCGCTCTTCCCGCAATACGGATTGGAGCCCAACGTCTATTACATCCCGCCGATCCATGTGCCTGCGTCGTTCAACCGGCAGCTGTTCGGCCCCGGCGCGGACGCCGCAGTGGAAGCGTACAAAAACGCCCGGAAAGACATGGACCTGGCCGGGCTGCTCTGCCTGTTCGGCTGCACCGAATCGCTCATGACGCGCTTCAAGCGGTCAGGCGACGTGATCGTGGGCGCCGACGACAGCGGCACGCAGCTTGTCCGCGTGCCTATCACCGAACCGGTGCACGTGCGGCCGTCATTTGATCCCGTGCAGAAGCTGGTGCGCATCAACTGCCCGTAAAGAGGAGGACTTGAAATGCGACAACTGAAACTCATCGTCTTACCCGCGTTGCTGGTCCTGATATTTTCGGCCGGATGCAAGAAGGCGCCAGTGCAGGCGACGGAGGTGATTGCTGTCCCCGCAGCGCAATTGCCTTCAAGCCCAACCGACGCAGCCTGGGACGCAGCGCCCGAGTATCTGGCCAAGCTCATCGCGCAAGATCTTGTGGAACCACGCTTGGCGCAGGCTTCCACTCCTGAAGTGCGCGTGCAAGCCATGACCAACGGCACGGACATCGCTTTCCGCCTGCGCTGGGTTGACCCTGACCAGAACGATACCGCCAAGCCGGGCGCCTTCGTGGACGCTTGCGCGGTGCAGGTCCCATCCAAGCTGATGCCTAACCCGCCGGCGCCGCAGATGGGCGAATCCGGCGGCGGTGTGCAGATTGTTTACTGGCGCGCCGACTGGCAGGCGTGGGCCAACGGTCGCGAAGACAACATCAAGTCCATTTACCCCAACGCGGAGATCACGCACTACCCATTCCAGGCCGCGTCGCTGCCCAAAGATTCGCCGGAGCAGAAAGAGATGGCCAAGCGCTTCGCGCCGGCGGACGCATCCGGAAACCGTCGCCAGGGACCAAGGCAGTCTCCTGTGGAAAGCCTCTTGGCCGAAGGCCCGGGCACGTTGGCGCCGAATCCGGCAATCGCCGTAAAAGGAACCGGCGTCCGCACACAGGACGGCTGGGAGGTGATGCTGGTGCGTCCGTTGCCGGAGGGATTGGCGCCGAAGAAGAGGACGTCCGTGGCATTCGCCGTGTGGCAAGGATCGAACAAGGAAGCCGGCGCCCGCAAGATGCGCAGCGGATGGGCGCCACTGGCATTACAGGAGAAGAAATAATGTCATCCACCACGACTCTGGACAAACGGGAATTGCAACTGGCGAAAGAAGCTGCCGAGTGGCGCTTGGCATCCATGTTATTTGAATGTCCCAGCGACGCGTGGCGGGCCCAAATTACTGCCCTGGCTACGGAAGTGGGCGATGCTGAGTTGAAATCAGCCACGCACGACGCGCTGGAAGAAGCCGAGGAAGGCCTCTTTCACTACATCTTCGGGCCCGGCGGTCCGGCGCCAGCGCGCGAAGCCAGTTATCACCAGACGGTGGAGCTGGGTTACCTGATGTCAGAGATTCAAGCTTATTACAACGCGTTCGCGTATCAACCTTTGGCCGCGGAACCTCCCGACCATATCTCCGTGGAGACCGGCTTCATTGCCTACCTGAAATTGAAGCAAGCTTATGCGCTGGCCTGCGGAGAAGCGGAACATGCGGCGATCGCGTCTGAAGCAGCGCAAAGCTTCATTAAAGACCATTTGGCGATTCTGGCGAATCCCCTGGCGGGCCATCTGGCTAATTCCGGCATTACCTATTTGGAAAAAGCCAGCGCGTTTGTGGCCAGAAAAGCCGGACCGCTGCCTGTTGTCGCGCCAATTCTTCCCATCCTGCAGAACCAGCAAGAGGAAGAAGAATACTCCTGCGGGAGTTCCCCTTGCGAATAGGTCGCGACCAGCTACCCGCAATATCATACGAGCCGAGTCAAAAAGCCCACCAAATGGCGCTGCGGCACGGTCTAGCAGGGAGACAGTCTCTTTATTGGACATGCATTGGACATGTGAAAACGTAAGTGACTGGATGCAAAAAGGAAATTTGGGGTGGGTAGTGGGGGTCGAACCCACGACATCCAGAGCCACAGTCTGGCGTTCTGCCACTGAACTATACCCACCGTCTGGTAGAAGTCTATTTTACACGATTCTCGCGCCGCACCTCTGATCCCGGCTTTCGGTCGAGTGGTCCAACGCCGGAGGCACGAAATGAGTTAGCTCAGGCCAGACCGGGCCTGGGAGATCATGAAGGAATGATCGGAAATCCAGCGTTTTGGCCCGGGATGCGCGGCAGCGCGCCCCGCAGAGGCGGTACACCAAACCGAGCCTAATTCGAGCAAGCTCCAGGCCCGCGCGGGTCGCCGCACGTGCCGCAAGGGCCGGCGCTGCTGCTGGCTTGCTGGGACTTTTCGCCCGTCACCGCAAATGTTGACAGCTGCTGCTTCAAACGCTTGCTCCCACACTTGGGGCACGCGGCTTTTTGCTGACCCAGAACAATGGCTTCAAACTCGTGGTCGCATTCCCGGCAGACGTATTCAAAAATGGGCATACCCGCCAGCCTCAGCTAAAATCTTGATAGCGTCCTTATTATAGGATGAAGAAACCGTAATTCGGCCCATGCAGATCGGTTCAATGGAAGACAAAAGCATCTTCGCGCAAGAACAGTTCGTGCCCCGCAGGTTCCTGAGCAATCGCCACGTGCAGACGCTGGCAGGCAACTTCCTGCCGCGTAAAAGCGTTCTGCCCGATCCGCAAGACCTGTTCGTCCAGGTGGCCGACGGAGCGCGCGTGCTTTGCCACTGCCACTGGCAGGCGTCGCCAGCGGAGCACGGCACCATCCTCATCGTTCACGGACTGGAAGGCTCCAGCGAATCGCAATACGTGATTGGCACGGGGTCCAAGGCCTGGGCCGCGGGGATGAACGTTGTCCGCATGAACATGCGCAACTGCGGAGGCACTGACCATCTCACGCCCACCCTCTACCACTCCGGACTTTCCGCCGACGTTGCCGCGGTTCTCCGTGCGGTGCGCGACGAGAAACGCTTGCAGAAGATTTTTGTTGCCGGCTATTCCATGGGAGGCAATCTGGTTTTGAAGATGGCCGGCGAGTGGGGAAGTGATGCCCCCGCGGAACTCCAAGCCGTGGCTGCGGTCTCGCCCGCTGCCGATCTTGCCGCTTCTGCCGACGCCATGCACGTGGGCGCCAACAAAATGTACGAATGGAAATTTCTGGTTGGACTGATGCGCCGATACAAACGCAAAGCGGCGTTGTTCCCCGATATATACAAAAAAGCTCCGCGATGGCCCGCCAGCATTCGCGAATTTGATGACGTGATCACTGCCCGGTATTGCGGCTTTACCGGAGCGCAGGATTATTACCATCGCGCCGCCGCGGCCCGCGTCGTGGACAAGATCGCCGTGCCTACTCTGGTCATCAATGCGAATGACGACCCTTTTATCCGCATTACTCCGGAAACCCACGCCAAGCTGGTGACGAATCCGCACATTACTCTGCTGGAGACCGATCACGGCGGTCACTGCGCGTTTCTCGCGCACCCCAACGGAGACGACGGCCGCTGGGCTGAGCGCCAGATCCTTTCCTTCTTCCGCTCGCGTGGGGCGTTTTGAAATGCAAGTTGACTACTCGATTGAGTTGGGCAAAGACGATCCTGCGCTTGAATTGCCGTGGAGCGCCGAAGACGGCGCGCTGCGCTATTACGATTTGAAGTCCGATCCTGGCCTTGTGTCGCAAGTCCCGGAGACTGACGGATGCCCGGAGTTGGCGGATTTCCTCACCCGCATCAACGCTCCCGCCTTTCCTCTGCAAACCGCCAAGTGCGATGTCTGGCAAACGCGCGACCTTTCCCCTGAAGAACAGGTCTTCAAGGTCGAATGGAAATTCGTTTCCTATGTTGACGTGATTTTCGCTGCGAAAGTCGTCGGCTCAAAAGATCTTGATTCGGCAAAACTGCGCTCTGAAGCTCTTCGCTCTGAAGGCCGGACGGACTCGCGCGTCGCCGAAAATCCGCGCAACGCCGGCGCAGATCGTCCGCTTGGCGCTGCCGACGAAAGCCCGCGAACCTCCGATGCCGGGAATACGGGTTCCGCCGCCGACGAAAACCTGCGTTACTCTTTTGAAGCCCACGAATCTCTTGTCAAAGGCCTGTGTGCTCTGCTGGCGCGCGTTCCGGAAATGCCTGCTTCGGCAGAATTCGTGGTTCGCCGGTGCTACTTCCATACAGCCACTACACTCGAAAAGTCTTGCGCCGGCTTCTGTGTCACAGCGTACGTGTTCGGATTCGGCGAAAGCAGCGCTCAGGCTCGATTGAGATGGGCCATCGCCGTCAAGCTCGTTCAACATGCCTTGGTCCAGTGGGCCAATCTGTGAACGTGCCAGCCTTTGCGTAATGTCAATGTTCAAAATGGCCGTCAGGCTGCGGACATAGCGCCCTCTTGGGCGGCACTGGTGTCGCATCTCACGTGGCAGTACTGCTCACGCTTGCTACGCGAACAATCTTCGTGCTTGGTCAAATCGAACATCGTGCAATGGGCTCGGTGGGTTCTTCAAAATGTCCCCTTTAGCCGGGGGTTCGCCGGCGCAAAAGTCTTCGGGAAGTCGAGACATGAAAGCCGTCCTTGTTATGGCGAGAATGGCGCGGGTAAAAGTTCCTAGTATGCGCCCGAAGACCTGTTGTGCTCGATGCGGCTAGCGGTGAGCTAGAAATGGAAGAGTGCGCCATGGAGAACGCTCGACGAAGAGTGTGATCTTCAAATAGAACGCGTGAAGAAGATCGTGATTCGCAAACAGAGAGTGCGATGATCATTGTGATCAGGTATCGAGCCCATGGAAGAGCGGGACGCCGCACCTCTCTACGCAGTGGTGGAGTAGTCTGGCAAGACCCCGTTCGGTGCGTGTAGGGGCTTTTCCTTCCATGTTGACGCAAACTCCTTCACCAAGGATCCTTCGAATTCTTAAACGAGATCCGTAGTGCTCGGATGTGGGGCCTTCCTTCCATGTGATGAGAACTCCGCCACCCAAGGATCCTTCGAATTCTTAAACGAGATCCGTAGTGCTCAGATGTGGGGCCTTCCTTCCATGTGATGAGAACTCCGCCACCAAGGATCCGCCGAATTCTAAGCTAGGTCCGTCGCACTTTCCACCAAATGCAGTGAATGCAAAACCAAATACATCGTTGCCAGGCCAGATGCGTTGTGCGGGAGTGCTCGTTCGGCGGCTGATCGTTAAGAACCTGGTCGTGATGTCTGCCATTGTGCTGGCAGGCCGTGTGGCATCTTGCGGTGATTGCTCGCGCCCCCATTCTGCGCTCGAGCGTTGGCCCGAGCGTTGACTTGAGCGTTGGCCCGAGCATTGACTTGAGCGTTGGCCCGAGCATTGACTTGAGCGTTGGCCCGAGCATTGACTTGAGCGTTGGCCTAAGCGTTTAGTAGTTTGTGAGGGTTGCTTGCACGGGTTGCCACGATGATGCTCCGTGGAGATGACTTCTTTGTGAATGGAGATTGCCATCGGCCTGAATGCCTGTACCGCCAGACTCCCTAACCAGCCTAATCATGTGAGTAGAGCAAGGCATCGGAAGCCTGAGGCTGGAGTGGCCGCTTAGACGGAATTAGACCATCCGCATTCGCCGCTAATGCTCAAGCTAGGGCTGTTAGAATGTAAAAAAGTGGGCCCGTAGCTCAGTTGGACAGAGCATCTGCCTTCTAAGCAGAGGGTCTAAAGGCCCGCTTTATCGGCTTATCCAGTCGAAGTTGCACTCCCGTTAGAAACGGCTTCTCAGAGTAAGAGAGGGGAGAGAGAAATAGTTGACTCAACGAAACAACAGATAACCCATCTTAAAAACGATAACCCAATCTTAAAAACCATGAGCATGCTCGACCTACTTAAATAAGAAATAGATCAGAAAGAATGAGGCTCCTCCAGTAAGGAATGAGACTTCTTCAGTAAGGGATGAGCTCTCTAGAAAGATTGGACTTCTCCATTTAGATGGTCCGTCAGGGCTGGGGAGAAGTGAGAAAGAATCAACTCAATGCGACAGTAGATCATTGCCATCCTAGAACCACGAAACTGGGGTGGGATGGGTGAACTGTGCCGATCAAGCATATGGAGCATATGTTCAGCTTGCTGAAAAATCGAAGTACAAAGGTCTGAGTAGTTGTGTTGCAGCGGTGCACGCCGGCTCAGCAGGGCCAGCGGTCTGAGTGGCTTTGTCCGAAATCCAAACCGACAATGGTGGCACGATCCGTGCGCGCCAGGCTCAGTGAGGTCAACTGTCAGAGTGCTTTACTCAAAATCCAACCCGAAATATCTCACGATCAAAATGATCCGCCGACCCACACTCAGGCGTAGAACAAGGCCGGACAACCTTAGCGTCTGAGGTTATGTCTGCGAGATCTATCGCGATGTGTAAGCAGTGGTATTCGATCTGATTCTGAACGGTAAAAGCAACCATACTGGGAGTATTTGGCAGAGTACATAGCTTGGCAAGATAGGTAGAAATGTTTGTGTAGTGCTAGACACGGGACTCTTGTGGTGCAAGTTGTAATCAAATAACCGGCGCCGATTTATTGCAGAGCGCATAGAAATGTCTGTTGGTACTGGCAGAGTACATCGATTAGCAGAGTGCTTAGAACTCGTTTCATAAATGGCTCGATTACTATGTCGCCGTTGTAAATGCTTGCAACGCATAGCAATTTATAACCGAAGAAGTAACCGGGAGATTTATGAAACCAGCTCTACAAATGTTGTGGTGCTAGATGGGGTCTCTTGCTGCAGTCCGTAGTCAAGTTGAAAAACGTCTTCCGTGCGCGCTGTCCGTTTATAAGCGGACTGCAGATGCGACATGGCCCGTGGGAATTGCATCGCTGGAGGTAAACACCGGCGGCATCCCGCAGGGAGCACTGACTCAGATATGCACTGCGCGAGGAATATCGTCAGGGAAAACAACGGTGCTGGTTTCTCTGTTGGCACAGATGACGGGCCGGGAGCAATTCTGCGCGCTGGTGGATGCGGGCGATGGTTTTGATCCTGGATCGGCAGAAGCCGCGGGTGTGGATTTATCGCGAGTGCTGTGGGTCCGGTGCCGGAGCAGACGGATGGCGGCTGCTACTGGGCGAAGACTGAAACAGCCTGAAGAGAGAAGAGGATCAATGCACGAGTTGGGCAGAGCGATTGGCCAAGAAGAAGTCACGAGTGAAGCAAGAGTCAAGCATGGATTGAAGCCACTGGAGCAGGCGTTTAAGGCCGCAGACATTCTGGTGCAGAACGGCGGGGTGGGGTTGATTGCCGTGGACTTGAGCGGCATTGAAGAGCGGCAGGTCCGCAGGGTGCCACTTTCAACGTGGTTTCGCTTTGCGCGCGTGGTGGAAAAAATGAACACTGCGCTGGTTTTCCTGACGCCGTATCCGGTGGCGCAGAGTTGCGCAGCGTTGACGCTGCATATGTCCGAAGCAGAGTCCTGCTGGGCGGGTTGGGGAGAGGAGTCGCACACGCAAGTTCTGCGTCAGATGGAATGTGAAGCGGAAGCCGCGCGGACGCGCCTGCGAAAGCCGGTGCGATCAGCACAAGCAAGGTTCGTAACGAATCCAATATGGGCATAAGCGTATGTTGTTGGGCAGTCATCTATTCGGTTGCATTTGCGTCCCGGATTTTCCTGTGCAAGCTGGGCTACGGGCGGAGACAGCGTTCTCTTATCGGTCCGACGCGGTTGCCGTGCTGGATGGCCCAGAGTCGTTGCTCAAAGTGTTTGCTTGCAATGCGCCGGCGCGGCGCGCAGGTGTGATAGTGGGCATGACCAAGGCACAAGCAGAGGTTTCCCCACATGTAGTTTTACGCAAGCGAGCGGTGGAGCAGGAGCGAGCTGCAAATGATGCCTTGCTGGAATGTGGCTACAGCTTCTCCCCGCGCATTGAATCTACCTGTCCGGGGACGGTGATTGTTGATCTCACGGGAGCCGAGCGGTTGCTGGGCACAGCGGAAAAAATTGGCCGCCGGCTTGCCGCCCGTGCAGCGGCCTGCGGGCTGATGGTGAATGTTGGGCTCGCCGGCAATCCAGATTCTGCGCTGCATGCAGCACGAGGATTTACAGGAATCACAGTAGTTCTGCCAGGCCAGGAAGCAAGCTGCTTGTCGCGACTGCCGGTGGAGGTCCTGCAGCCGGACGCGGAAATTCTGGACACGCTGGATAGCTGGGGCATTCGCGACTTTAAGTCGCTGGCGGCACTGCCGGAGATCCCGCTTACGCAGCGATTGGGCCAGTACGGATTGCATCTGCAGCGGCTGGCGAAAGGTGAAGTCCGGCGGGAACTGGTTCCGGCGGAGCTGCCGCAAGTATTTCAGGAAAGTATGGAACTGGAAGAGCCGGTGGACCTGCTGGAACCGCTGGCTTTTGTGCTGAATCGCCTGCTGGAACAATTGATGGCGCGGCTGCTGGAAAGATCTTTGGCCACGGACCACGCGCGCGTCGTGCTGGAACTGGAAATCCATCATGACCGGCAAGTGAAGGCCGATGACTTGCAGGAACTCCCATCGCCAATGCACGAAAGAACACTGAAGCTGCCGGCGCCGACGCAAGACACAAAAATCCTGCTGAAGTTGCTGCAGCTTGATCTGGAAGCGAATCCGCCGCAGGGACCGGTGAAGAAAGTCACCGTAGAAGTATTCGCGGCGCGGCTGCGCCTGGGACAAGCAGGTTTGTTTCAGCCGTTGACGCCGGAGCCGGCCAAACTGGAGATCACGCTGGCCCGGTTGCGCGCCGTAGTGGGCAACGAAGATGAAGACGGCCGCGGCTGCGTGGGATTTCCGCAGATGCTGGATTCGCACAAGCCGGACAGCTTTCAAATGCTGCCGTCCATGCCGGAAAGAAGTCTTCGAAAGAACTCGCGGGCAAAAAAGCAAATGCATAGGTCCTTCGACTCACCCTCGCTGGTGCTCGGACTCGCTCAGGATGACAGGGCTCAGAGATCATCGGATGATAAAACGCCGCGGCTGGCGATGAGGAGATTTCGTCCGCCGCTGGCGGCCATAGTGGAAATGGCAGGCGACGCGCCGCGAACAATCAGCTTCAGCGGTATGCGGACAAAGGTGAGAAATGCGAGCGGACCATGGCGCGTTAGCGGCAGCTGGTGGGACCAGGCGGAGCAATGGCAGAGAGATGAGTGGGACGTGGAAATCAGCACGGAAGGCGGAATGGCGCTGTACCGAATGTTTCGCGAGGTCAGGTCCGGGCAGTGGTACGTGGAAGGGATGTATGACTGAAGAGAATCGCCGGAATCGCCGACATCGCAACGTAATCGCGCGTGATCGAAAGGAAAATCCTAACCTACCGCGGATTTGCGCGGATCAACGCGGATGCACCAAAAGCTAAAGGCCAAAGGCCAAGAGCCAAAGGCCTGGGGCAATAACAGACGCAAAGAAGTCATCTATGAAATACGCAGAACTCCATTGCCGATCGGCGTTTTCGTTTCTGGAAGGCGGATCTCTTCCGGAAGCGCTGACCAAAATCGCCGCGGACATGGACATTCCCGCCGTGGCGCTGCTTGATCGCGATGGGTTTTACGGGTCGCCACGCTTTCATATGAGCGCGCAGAAAGCGGGGATTCGCGCGCATGTGGGAGCGGAGGTCACGGTAAGGAACGAAGGCGATGCGGGGAGTATCGCCAATGAGGCCGGCGAGGACAGGAAAAACGGTACTGAACGCCAAGCTGCTGACAGAACAACGCTGGATGCACTAAACGTCACGCGCTATCCTCTGCTGTGCGAATCGCGAGCGGGCTATCAGAACCTTTGCCGCTTGCTGACCAAAACGAAGCTGCGGGTGGCGAAGCACGCGGAGTCGTCGGCCACGCTGGAAGAGCTGGCGGAACACGCGTCCGGGCTGGTCTGCCTGACGGGCGATGAGCGTGGTCCGCTGGCGCAGGCGCTGGAGCGAGGCGGAGTGTCAGCTGGCAGGGAATTACTGGTCAAATTGAAAGACGTTTTTGGCGGCAAGAATGTTTATGTGGAGCTGCAGCGGCATTTTGATCGCCGGCAGGAGTCGCGCAACCATGCGGCGATCGGGCTGGCACGCGAATTGAAGCTGCCGCTGCTGGCGACCAACGGCGTATGTTATGCCACAGCGGCAGACCGGGAAATTCTGGACGTCTTCACTTGCATCAAGAACAAGCGGGAGCTTGGCGACGCGGGGCGTCTGCTGTGCAGAAATTCTGAGCGGCACCTGCGCACGCCAAAGCAGATGATGAAGTTGTTCGCTGACGTGCCGGAAGCCATCGCCAATACAGTTGAGCTTTCGCAGCGGCTGGATTTTTCTCTGGAAAAGCTAGGCTATGAATTCCCCCGCTATCCCGTGCCAGACGGCGGCCGGCAAATTGATTTTCTGCGCGCGCAAACCATGAAAGGAGCGGCGGACCGCTACAAGCCAATCAGCGACCGCGTCAGCCGGCAACTGGAAAAAGAACTCAAACTGATTGAGAAGCTGGAGCTGGCCGGATACTTCCTGATTGTCTGGGACATTATTCGTTACTGCCGCGAGCAGGGCATTCTGGTGCAGGGCCGGGGGTCGGCGGCGAACAGCGCGGTGTGTTATTCGCTGGGGATTACCGCAGTGGACCCGGTCGGCATGGAATTACTCTTTGAGCGCTTCCTGTCAGAAGAACGCGGCGAGTGGCCGGACATTGATCTCGATCTGCCCAGCGGCGACGAGCGCGAGAAAGCAATTCAGTATGTCTATCAGCGCTACGGGCAACTGGGCGCGGCGATGACCGCCAACGTCTGCACCTATCGGGGACGGCTGGCGGCGCGCGAAGTAGGGAAAGTGTTCGGGTTTGATCCGGAGACGCTGAACCGCGTGTCATCGTTCGTCGGGGGATGGGAGTGGCGCGGGCCGGAGGACACGTTTGATCGCCACTTCGCCAACGCCGGGCTGGACCTGACGCACGCGCGCATCGCCAAGTATCTTGATTTGTGCGAACGCGTGCAGGACCTGCCGCGGCATTTGAGCCAGCATTCCGGCGGCATGGTGATCTGCCAGGGCCAACTCGATTCGGTGGTGCCGCTGGAGCCGGCCACCATGCCGGGACGCGTGGTGGTGCAGTGGGACAAAGATGATTGCGCTGACCTGGGCATCATCAAGGTTGATCTGCTCGGCCTGGGGATGATGGCGGTGCTGAAAGATTCCATCGGGTTGATACGCGACCATTATGGCGAAGAGGTGGACCTGGCGCATCTGCCGCCGGACGCGCAGGACGTGTATGACGTGATTCGCAAGGCGGACACCATTGGCATGTTCCAGATTGAGAGCCGGGCTCAGATGTCGTCATTGCCGCGCAACCATCCTGACCGATTCTATGACCTGGTGACGCAGGTGGCGCTGATCCGTCCGGGGCCCATCACCGGGCAGATGACCAGCCCGTATCTGCGACGGCGGCAGGGCAAGGAGCCGGTGACCTATCCGCATCCGTCGCTGGAGCCGGTGCTGAAACGGACGCTGGGCGTGCCGCTGTTCCAGGAACAACTGCTGCGCATGGCCATGATCTGCGCCAACTTTACCGGAGGCGAAGCGGAGGAGCTGCGGCGCGCGCTGGGACACAAACGGTCTGAGCGCCGCATGAAGGAAATTGAAACCAAGTTGCGCGCCGGCATGACGACGAACGGCGTTTTGCCCAAAGCGCAGGACGACATCGTCAAGTTCATCAGTTCGTTTGCGCTGTATGGATTTCCGGAGTCGCATTCGGCCAGCTTTGCGCTCATCGCATATGCCAGCGCATTTTTGAAAGTGCGATATCTGGCGGCGTTTACCGCGGCGCTGCTGAACAACCAGCCGATGGGATTCTATTCTCCGGCAACCATTGTCAAAGACGCGCAGCGGCACGGGCTGAAGGTGAAGCCGATTGATGTGACCTGCTCGGAATGGGACTGCACGCTGGAGAGTAGCGACGAGAAACCGATTCTGCGCATGGGCCTGCGCTACGTGCGCGGGCTTCAACAAGCCGCCGCCCAAGCACTGATAGAAGCCCGGCGGCGGCAGCCGTTTACGGCCACGGAAGATCTGACGCGTCGCGTGCCGCAGTTGAGCCGGGCGAACCTGGCAATGCTGGCCCGCATCGGCGCACTGAATAAAATCGGCGCGAAGAACAACAATTCGCCGACGCTGCATCGTCGTGACGCGCTGTGGCAGATCGAAAAAGCCGCGCGGCCGGTAGGCCCGTTGCTCAGGGACGTGGTGGAGCCGGACGCGGCCTCTCCTTTATATAGGATGGAAACCGAAGAACGCTTGGTCGCCGACTACTACGGGACCGGGCTTACGGTGGGTCCGCATCCCATGGCCTATCAGCGCAACATGTTGAGCCGTATGGGGATACTCTCTGCCGCCGAGCTGCGGGAAACGCCCCACGGCAAGCCGGCGGTGGTGGCCGGATGCGTGATTACCCGGCAGAGACCGGGCACGGCCAAAGGGTTGATCTTTGTCACTCTGGAAGACGAAACCGGCAACGCCAACATTATTGTTATGCCGGACGTTTACAGCAAAGACCCGGCGGTGGTGCTGCATGAGCGCTTTCTCAAAGTCCAGGGAACCGTGCAGAACCAGGATGGCATCGTGCACTTGAAGGCGCAGAAAATTTCGCCACTGTTTGTGACCGAGGCGGAGACACAGTCGCACGATTTCCATTGACGCCGGCAGCCGGGAATGTAATCAGAATGATTCCGGTGCGCCTTACGATTGGCCAGCATCACGGCGTGACTATAGAATGCTGTGAAGCACATGACCAATAAACGGGCACTGATCACCGGAATCACGGGGCAAGATGGTTCTTATCTGGCCGAGTTTCTCCTGCAAAAAGGCTATGAAGTGCATGGGATGAAGCGGCGCGCGTCGTCATTCAACACCGAGCGCATTGACCACCTGATGCAGGACCGCCACGTCGCGGGGAAGCGGCTGTTTCTGCATTTCGGCGACATGACCGATTCCAGCAACCTCACGCGGATCATCCAGCGCGTCCAGCCGGATGAGATCTACAATCTGGCGGCGCAGAGCCACGTTGCGGTGTCGTTTGAAGAACCGGTGCACACGTCGGACGCGGACGCTCTGGGTCCGCTGCGCGTGCTGGAAGCCATCCGCATGCTGGGGCTGGTGAACAAGACCAGGTTCTACCAGGCTTCAAGTTCTGAATTGTACGGCAAGGCGCAAGAGGTCCCACAACGGGAGACCACGCCGTTTTACCCGCGCTCACCCTACGGGGTGGCCAAACTGTACGCCTACTGGATCACCGTGAACTATCGCGAAGCGTACGGAATCTTTGGCTGCAACGGGATCCTCTTCAATCATGAGTCCCCGGTCAGGGGCGAGACGTTTGTGACGCGCAAAATTGCCCGCGGCTTGACCCGCGTAAAAATGGGCCTGGATGACTGCGTGTATCTGGGCAACCTTGACGCCAAACGCGACTGGGGACACGCGCGCGATTACGTGGAAGCCATGTGGCTGATCCTGCAGCACGACGAACCCGAGGACTTTGTCATCGCTACGGGAGTCCAGCATTCGGTGCGGGATTTTGTGATGGCATCGGCGGCGGAGCTAGGGATGAACATTCGCTGGCAGGGTTCGGGCGTGCAAGAAGAAGGCTTCGACGAAAAGACCGGGGCCCGTGTGGTGGCGATTGAGCCGCGTTACTTTCGTCCCGCGGAAGTGGAGAGCTTGCTAGGCGACTCTACCAAGGCCAGGGAAAAACTTGGCTGGAAGCCGCGCACCAGCTTCTCCGAACTGGTCAAGGAGATGGTGAGTAAGGAAGTGGCCAGAGCGGAATTCGAAAAGAGGGGCCCGCGCCCTTAAGCGCTATACCAAAACACCAACGAACCATAGGACACGTGACACGCCTGCTTGCCCATGAACTCTTTCGCGCGTGCCAGGAGTGTGCAAAATTGCTCATTCCCATCGTTGGCGATCGGGTAATCTGAAAGGGCCGCGACTTGGGGATGAGTCGCATAAACCATTTAGAATCATAGTTGAAGCTAGGGGAGGGGCGGCGAGGATCGCCGACTTTGCCTATCATTGCCGTGATCGGAACAACAGCCCAGCCAGCAGGAGTGAGGCACATGAGACTTCCAGTGAAAAAAAACGCTGCGATCTTGGTGGCGGTATTGGGAAGCTGCTTTTCAGCGGTTGCGCAGACAGCGTCCGCGGCGACTCCTGCTGCAACTCCAGAAGCTCAACTTCAGGTTTGTTGCCGGTCGCTGACCAAGTGGGGCAGCTCGCGTAACCCGCTGCTGCGGGGCCTGAATCTGACGATTGTCAGCAGGCTGCACCATTGCTACGTGGATTTTCCCGCCGGCGTTATCGTGCCTGGGTTCGGCGCGCCGGTACAGACCGCAGGGATCCATCCTCTGGAAGCCAACAACATCAACAAGCAACCGAACCTGGACCAGAGCGCTGACAACTCTGATCGCGGCGGCTACTGCAAGCCGGTGAAAGATGCCACGCCGGAGAAGATCAAGCTTCTGGCGAAAGAGATTGCCGGAGGGATTTGTAACGCGTGCGCGGAGAATTACCGCAACCGGGCTCTCAGGAATTGTTTCAACAATAGCAATACGTACGTATATGACCTGATCAGCGGCGCGGGAATGACCCCACCGCAGATGAAGGGCGCTCCGGGCTTCCGGGCCCATCACGACTGCGGCCAAGGCAGTGTCGCAAGTTCCAAAGGTCCCAAGGGAGCCAAGCCTTGAGGATGTTGCTGATCATCGCCATGGCCTTGCTCCAGACCCCGGACAAAGCCACACAGTTCCCCGGACTTCCCGAGTTGACGGCTTTTTCCAAGAGCGCGGACACTGAACTGCTTGCCTACTATTCGAATGCCAATGTTGTCCTGCTGATGAAGAAAGGCGAATCTGTCCCGCTGGTGCTGGAGACGCGCATGTCAGAGATCAAGGGCTGCTGCGCTCATCGCGCAACGCCGGCGTTGTCTCACCGGGGAGAAAAAATTGCTTACGTGCACGTACTGGCCGGCACGCCAAGACGGGAAGCCATCGCTGTCTTTGATGTGGCCGCGGGAAAATCCGTAGATGTCTTTGAGTCAGAGGCCATATGGAGTGTTGCCTGGTCGCCGGATGACAGCCAGCTGGCCGCAGTCGCTGACGGGGAACCTGCACAGGGCCGCAGCATTTACATCATCGTTCCCCAGGCAGGCCGGTCCGCCGAGCGACTGCATCTAGCGCTCGATATCAAAGGCGTGGAGTACCAGGTTTCCAATTATTCAACGCCATCGTGGGCCCCTGGAGGCAAGCGGCTGGCCCTGGAGTTTCGCCGGCGTGGCCTGGGAGCCAGCAATAGCTCAGCCGGAGCAATTGGAATGGTGGACCTGGAGTCAAAAGCAGTCAAAGAGCTGGCTGAAGGAGTGGAGCCTTCGTGGTCGCCGGTGGGCGATGAAGTCGCCTACTTCGCGCGCAACCGGAAGAGCTGCTTTGCCATCCGGGAGAGCACGGGAGAAAAGCGATTGCTCTTTACGGTGGGCCAGCAGGGCGCCGGCAGGGGCCGAGGCCCGCTGTTCTTTCCGGTTGTGTGGTCGCCAGACGGAAAACAGTTGCTTTTCCACCAATGGGTGGACCCGGACTTAGTAACCGATGTCTACAAGCTGGATCTGGCTATCGGAAAATCAAGAAAAGTAGGCCGCTCGGAGGTACAGGTCGTGAGCTGGCGGCAGGCGAACTGAACATTTAAGCCTTCCTTTAAATTCCATGTAACTTGCTGAAGATAAAGTACATGAACAAATTTCCGCAATTACCATAGTAATCGTCGGACAGTGTTCTTTAGGACGATACAGCGCCGGTCTTAGGTATGATCCTCTCGTCTCCTCCTCCCCAGGACTTGCGCGGGTATTACCTATGCAAGAGAACACACTTACGACTCCCGAAGATGCCGCCGCGCCTGCCGCGGCAGGCACGTCTGCCACGCCGCGCACGGACCGCCTTGAACTAGTGAAGGAATTGCCGCGAGGCAGTATTGGCGTGGTCCACCAGGCCAGAAGTCCGCTCACCGAACGGGTGACTGCGCTGCGCCAGTTTGAGGTACCGCAATGGCTGGACGACGTCAGCGAACTGCTGAACCGGATCGTCGCCGAAGCCCGAGCTGCCAGTGCGCTGGACCATTCGAACATCGCGCACCTGTACACCTGCGGCTACAAGGATTTCAACGTTTTCGTGACGGCGGAGTTCATCGAAGGCCAAAGCCTGAAAGAGGTGATGGCGGCGCGCATGGTGGAGCTGAATGAGGTGCTGGCCATCGCCAAACAGCTTTGCGCCGCGCTGGACTTTGCCCACAGCAAGGGCGTCGTCCACCATTTCCTGAATCCGTCCAACATCAAATTGTTGCCGGATGGCACGCTGAAGGTCCTGGATTTCGGGTTGCTGCGCGACAAGAACCTGCTTTCACAAACACCGGTCAAGAAGCTGGAAAACGCGCCGTACCTTTCGCCGGAAGAAGTCAAAAACAAGCCCGCGGACCGCGCGGGCAACTGGTTTACCGTCTCAACGATTTTGTACGAACTGTACACCACGCGCAGCCCGTTTGCCGGCAAGCATCTGGGCGAAGTGGACCGCGCCATCACGGACTCCATGCCGCATCCGCTCAACGTGGCGAACGGACGCGTGCCGGAGGCGATTTCAAGAGTGGTCCTGAAAGGGCTCTCCAAAAACCCGGCAGAGCGGTTTCAGAGCGGACAACAGTTTGTCACTGCGCTGGAACAGGCCATGAAGGAGCCGCGCACAGCGCCGGTGAAGCCGGCAACTGGAAAAGTTCCAGCGGCAAATTCCACAGGCCAGTTTTCGGCAAATCAGTTTGGGACGGGATCGTTTTCCGCGAGCCAGTTCAACGCGAGTGTGGCGACGCCGAAGACCGCGACCAGTCCCGGCACGACCAAGAGCCGCGTACCGCCTCCGCCGACTTCGGCAAGAGTGACGGTGAACACCTCCAACCACTGGAAGCTGGTGGGCGCCGTGGTAGGCGGACTGCTGGTGGTCGGTGCGTTGGCAATGTTTTTCCAGCGAAAGCCGAGCGATCTACCGGTGGACTCCCAAGTTGCGCAGACCAGGACGCCGGCCGCCCCGGCCGCGGCCCCGACCGCAGCCCCAACCGCAAACACACCGCCGTTTACGCAGGACCAGCCCGTGGCAACCGTTTCCGAGGCGCCGCAGCCTTCCGGCAGGACGCGTCCCGGCAAAGCGGCCAGAAACGCGGCACGTGTGCCGCAAGTCATGATCCAACCGGCCCCGACGACGGCCGCGGAAGGCCAGCTTGCGGTTACCTCTACTCCCGCTGGCGCCACCGTGGAAATTGAAGGACGAGCGGGCCAGTCCTGGAGGACGCCGCAAACTGTGGGACCGCTGTCTCCCGGCACATACAAGGTCACGATCAGCCGGCCAGGGTTCGCGCCGGAAACACGCAGCATACAAGTGAGCGCCGGCGGCCGCGCCAATCTTGACGTCCGGCTCAACGCGGTCAAAGGATTTGTGAACGTCGCCAGCACGCCTGCGGGCGCCAGCATCTTTGTGGATGGCCGTGACACCGGCAAGGCGACGCCCACGGAATTAATGCTGGATCCCGCGACGCACAGCATTGCCGTCCGCAAGCCCGGCTATCTGGACGCCAACACGCAAATCAATCTGGTTGCGGGGCAGGCGGCTGGCTATGCGCCCAATTTGATGGTGGCGGGCCGCACCGACAACATCAAGGTGAAAGGCGGCGGCGTAGGCAAGATATTCAACGGCGGCGGATCGTCGCAAGGAATGTCGCGCATTGAAATCAAGAGCGAGCCGAAAGGCGCGCAGGTTGTCATCAACGGTCTGGCGCTGCAAAAGACCACTCCGCTGGAGATTGAAGTGGAAGCCGGCAACTACGACATCGTGCTGCAAAAGGACGGATACAAACCATTGCACGAAAACGCAATTGTGGGGATTGATGACCGGATCAAAATCTCCAGATCTCTCGCCCGGTAGAACGTTGCCGGGCGTCTGGCCGTGGGCGGCACATGGGTGCCGCCCGTGTTTATTGGTAACGGCCGGCGCCGCTTATCTGCATTTGTCGCAGTCTTCAGCCCGCTTGCGACGGTGTGCTGCAAAAACGCAAAGACAATGATTTGCCGCCTTGTCGAACGGAAAGCCAAAATCGTCCGGCCGATCAAGGCTGGCGCGGGCTTTGGCCCGCTTTTGAGCTTGTAACACAGATCATGCGCGGCCCATGAACGGTTTGTCCGCTACAATGGTAACTGGGATGATTACAGGAGTTTGCTCAAGTTGAATTCTGCTATTCGCAATATCGCCATCATCGCGCACGTTGATCACGGCAAGACCACACTGGTGGACGCCATGCTTCGCCAAAGCGGCGCTTTTCGCGCCAATGAGGCCCTAGTGGACCGCGTGATGGATTCCAATGCTCTGGAGCGCGAGCGAGGCATCACCATCCTGGCCAAGAATACCGCGATTCTGTATCACGACGTGAAGATCAACATTGTGGACACGCCGGGCCACAGCGATTTTGGCGGAGAGGTGGAGCGCGCGCTGAAGATGGTGGATGGCGTGATGCTGCTGGTGGATGCCAGCGAAGGCCCGCTGCCACAAACGCGTTACGTGCTGAGCAAAGCCCTGGAAGCCGGACTGCCTCCGGTGGTGGTGATCAACAAGATTGACCGCCCGGACGCCCGCTCCCAGGAAGTCCTGAACGAAATCTACGATTTGTTCATTGACCTGGACGCGCATGAAGACCAGCTGAATTTTCCCGTGCTCTATACCAACGCTAAGGCCGGTACCGCGTCGGCCGATATGAACGTTGCCGGGGAGAATTTGCGCCCATTGTTTGACGCCATTCTGGCGACGATTCCGCCGCCCGCCGGCGACGCCGCCAACGCGTTGCAGATTCTCGTCGCCAACCTGGATTACAGCGACTATCTCGGCCGCATGGCCATTGCCCGCGTGTTCAACGGCACGCTGCATGCCGGAGAAGAAGTGGCCATCGCCAAGTTGGGCGGCGCGTTCGAAAAGGTAAAGATTACCAAGCTGTTTTCCTTCAGCGGACTCAAGCGCGTGGACATTGAGAAAGCCGAAGTCGGCGACATTGTGGCCATCGCCGGAGTGGAAGGTATCAATATCGGCGAAACCATCACCAATGTGGAGAACCCGGCGCCGCTTCCCCATATCGCCATAGACGAGCCGACCATCGCGATACAGTTTTCCGTGAACACGTCACCCTTTTCCGGACGCGACGGCACCTACGTGACTTCCCGCAATCTGCGCGACCGCCTGGAGAAAGAGCTGCTCACCAACGTTTCCCTGCGCGTGGAAGAGGCTGACAACACGGATTCTTTCAAGGTATTAGGCCGGGGCGAGCTGCAACTCGCCATTCTGATTGAGACCATGCGCCGCGAAGGTTTTGAACTGGCTGTGGGCAAGCCTGAGATCGTCACCAAGCGGATTGACGGCAAGCTGATGGAGCCGCAAGAAAAATTGATGGTGGACATTCCGGAAGCGTTCATCGGCGTGGTGATTGAAAAGCTGGGATCGCGCAAAGGCCACATGCTCAAGATGCACAACCACGGCTCCGGCCGCGTGCGCCTGGAATTCACCATCCCCAGCCGCGGCATGATCGGCCTGCGCTCAGAGCTGCTCACGGAAACGCGCGGCACGGTGATCTTGAATTCGCTCTTTGACGGATACACCGAATGGCTGGGCGAAATCCCGCATCGCATGACCGGGGCCCTGGTGTCCGACCGCGGCGGGCACTCCACCGCCTATGCCTTGTGGAGTTTGCAGGAGCGAGGCGTGCTGTTTGTCGGCCCGGGCGTGGAGTTGTATGAAGGAATGATCGTCGGCGAGAACGCGCGCGAAGTTGACCTGGACGTAAACGCCGTCCGCGAAAAGAAGCTGACCAACATGCGCTCTTCCAGCGCCGACGAAGCAATTCGCCTGATTCCGTTCAAGAACCTCACGTTGGAACAGGCCATTGAGTTCGTGGCCGACGACGAATTGGTGGAAGTCACGCCCAAGAACCTGCGTCTGCGAAAAAAAATATTGCAAGCCAACCGACGGCCGAAGAAGAACGCGGCCCTGCCGGCGAATGCACCGGCGGTTGTGTAAGTTCAGACCTGTACAGTGAAGCTTCCTTCTGCAATCCCGAGCGGAGCGAGGGATTCCTATGATCACGATGAAATGCGGGAGTCTGGCCGACGCGCATTGTTAGGCCAAAAAACCAATTGCGCAAGCGAGCGTGGAGCCGATAGGGTTCCCTCGCTCCGCTCGGGATAAAGAAACACTACTCGAGCTGTTTTCCCCTCGTCTCCGGCAACTGAGTGGCCATCACCATCGCCAGCAAGAATGCTACGGCGCAGGTGGTAAAAGCCCAGCTTAGGCCGTGGGCGTCGGCGACGCGGCCAATCGTGTAGGGAGCAACGCAACTCAGCGCGCGCGCTCCGTTGTACGTGAATCCCAGAGCGCGGGAACGGACGCGAGTGGGGAAGATCTCGCTGCCCACGATTCCCGAGCCGGCAAAGAACCCGGTGCCAAAGAACCCGACCAACACTCCCAGCACCAGAATCAGCCACGGCGAGCGTGCCGCGGCGTAAGCGGGGATGAGCAGTGCGGCGCATAGCGTAAAGAGCACCAGCGACCGGCGGCGGCCCATCCGGTCGGCGATCCAGCCATAGCAAAGATAGCCGGGAAACATGCCAAGCAGGTTCAGCGTCACCAGCAGCGTGGTGGTGTTCATCAGGCCGAAGCCGCGGCCGCCTTTGTCCACCGGCAAAGTCAGGTAGGGCGGCATCCAGCTGAACAGTCCCCACCAGGCGAACAGACCAAAAATGTTCAAGAGCAAGAGGACGATGGTGTTCTTGCGCAGTGCGGGAGAAAAGATCTCAGAGAATGGCGCAGCCTCTTGCTTGGCGCGTTGCTGCTTCCACATCTCGGATTCGGGAACACTCTTGCGAATCCATAAGGTGACCAGCGCGGGAAGCAAGCCGACCAGGAAAACCAATCGCCAAGTCTGGTGCATGAAATCGTGTTTGGAAGGGTCCTGGGGAAAAATCCGAAAGAATAGTCCTGTAACCAGCGCCGCGGCCGCCAGTCCCCAGGCCCACGCGCTTTGCACGATGGCGATGGCTTTGGCGCGCAAGTTCACCGGCCAGGTTTCGGCGACGAGAGTTGCGCCGGTGTTCCACTCGCCTCCCATCCCCAGCCCCAGAGCGAAACGGAAAAAGATGAGAACGCCGAGAGAAGTGGAAAGCCCGGAGCCCAGCGAGCATACCGAGTAAGTAAGAATGCTCAGCATCAGCGCCTTGGTTCGGCCGATGCGGTCGGCAATAAACCCGAACAATACGCCGCCAATGCCGGACGCCAGCAGCATGAACGCATTGGGCAGGCCGGCGGTGGCTTTGTCATGGATGCCCAGCGCCATCATCACGTGGACTTGCACGTTGCTGTAGAGCAGGACGTCGAATCCGTCTAGCCCCCAGCCCAGCGCGGCTGCGACCAGCGTGCGTTTCTGTGCGGACGTGACTTCTGAGAACGGGACTGTAGCGGTGGCCATGGGCGCGTGAATTCTATCAGGAGACCTAACCACAAAGGACACAATGACCCACAAAGGTGGCTTTCGGTCCTTTACGGATTACCTTGGTGTTCCTTCGTGCCCTTTGTGGTTCATGCTTTTGTTAATCGAGCAAAGTATCGCTCCGCCCTGCGCACGTCTCGTCGAATCTGCTCTTTCAACGCTTCCACGGAAGGGAATTTGATCTCCGTCCGCAGCCAGCGCAGGAAAGATACTTCGACTTCAGTTTGCGCTGTGATATCCAGCGGATGGAAGTTGAGCAGATGGGTTTCAATGGCGAAGGAATCAGCGCCGAAGGTGGGCCGGTTGCCCACGTTGGTCACGGAGTTAAAGGTCTCCCCGCCGACTCGCGTCTGCGTGAGGTAGACGCCGTTCTGGGGAACGAGTTCGTCATAGCGGCTGAGGTTGATGGTCGGAACGGTGTATTTGTGGCCGTAGCCGCGTCCGCGTCCGGCAGTAGAGATGATGCAGAACACGCGGCCCAGCAGGCGACGCGCGCGGCTGACTTTTCCCGCGGCAATCAGCCCGCGGATATGGCTGCTCGACACCGGACTGCCGCGCAACAGCAACAAGGGATAGTTGACGACGGAAAATCCAAGTTCTCGGCCGAATTCTTTGAGCCGTTCGGTATTGCCCTGCGCTTTGTGGCCAAAATGAAAAGTCTCGCCTTCGTGAATTTCCTGCGCTTGCAGCTTGCCGGCCAGGATGTCGGCGGCAAAATCGCGCGGTGTGATCATGGAAAAGTCGCGCGTGAACGGGATGATCAGCAGCTCGTCCAGCCCGCTCTGCGCGAGTAACGATTCTTTGATGCTTTGCGGGGTGATCAGCCGGGGAGCAATATCCGGACGCAAGATCCGCAGGGGATGAGGATCAAAAGTCACGGCCACAGCTTTGCTGCCAGTCTCCTGCGCGCGCCGAACCACTTCCTTCAGCACCTGACGGTGGCCGCAGTGGACGCCGTCAAAATTCCCCACGGTCACCACGGTCGGGCCCAGATCGCCGGGGACTTCCTGCAGAGACCGCAAGATCCTCATGCGATGTCAAACTCCAATTTGAGGCCGTCATACGCCAGGCGTACATGGCCGGGGAGCAGTTTGTTGGTGGCTTCGTGCGGCAGGTCGTGCGCGATATGAGTAAAAAACGCGCGGCGTGGCTTTAATTCGTCCACCAGGTGCAGTGAGTTGTCCACGGTGGAGTGCGTCGGGTGCGGCTTGTGGCGGAGTGCGTCAAGAAACAGGACGTCCAGATCGCGCAACCGGCCCATGGATTCCGCAGGAATCTCGCTGAAGTCGGTGAGATAAGCGGCGCCGCCAAAACGGAACCCGTGGATGGTGGCGTCGCCATGCAGGACCTTCACCGGCTCAAAGCTCGCGCCGAACAGCTCTACTGAGCCGTTGATGCGGTTCATGGTCACCCGGGCCAGGCCGCCATATTTGTAGTTCGCGTCAAAGATGTAGCGAAAAACACTCTCAATGGCGTCAGCGGTGGTGCTGTCCGCATAGAGCGGGATTTTTTCTTCGCGGCGCAAGCTCAGGGGACGAACGTCATCCAGGCCGAGGATGTGGTCGGCATGGGAATGAGTGTAGAGAACAGCGTCCAGCCGGGTGATTTTTTCGCGGATCGCCTGCTGCCGAAAGTCCGGCGTGGTATCAATCAGCACGCAGCGGCCGTCATATTCCACCATCACGGAAGGCCGCGTGCGCTGGTCATGCGGGTCGATGGAACCGCACACCCGGCAGGTGCAGCCGATGGTGGGCACGCCCATGGACGTGCCGCTGCCCAGCACGGTAAGCGTCGCCTTCATTTTTGTGGAGGCGCCGTTTCTGCCGGCGGGTTCGCAGCGCGTTTGGCGATGGCGTTGGTGAGTTCAATCCACGCCATTCTCAGTTCGAACAGAACGTTCTGCAGCAGAGTCAGTTCGCGGTCGTTGAGATTGCCTACAGTTTTGTCATGCAAAATGGTGAGCGAATCTATGGTCTGGCGCGCCCCGATGATATCCACGCTGGGCGGCTCGCCTTCTGAGCGCACGGCGCCCATCTGGATGAGCGCGCTCATGTAGAACGACTCCACCACCTTATCGAAAGTCATCTCCGGATAACCGCCTTGCGCGCCCAGCTTGGCGGCGAAGAGGTCATCCAGCTTCTTGCCGGAGGCCTTGTAGGCTTCATGCTGTTCAAGCTGTTCTTCCACGGCGGGCGCTTCCGGCATGGCTTCTTCTTCGCCCGCCCCCGGCGTTGTGCCGTCGCCCTGCGCGCCTTCTGCCGGTGGAGGTGCGGTTGCGGCCGGCGGCGACGCGGCTTTGGCGGCTGCTTCGGCCTCGGCTTCTTCCCGCGCTCCCGCAGAGTCGGGGCGCAATTCGCCTTCGTCGCCAAAGCGGCGTCGATCACTTACCACAAAGTCCTGCTTCTTTTCGGTCATACTCCCTCGATTCGATTAGATTGCAAACGGCAGCACAACGATTCGTGCCTGATGGCCGTTCAAGTCCACTTGCGGACCGGCTTCCGCGGTTTCCCGCCGAACGTAGCCCAGCCCAATCTTTCTTTCTCCTGCGTCCACGGGGATGACTGCCGTGCTGGTGATCTCGGCCAGCAAGCGGCCATCGGACTCATATTTACCCGGCGGAGCCGGATCGCCTTCAAACTCAAAGCCGGTGAACTGGCGATGCACCTGGCCGCGCGAGCGTATGCGCTCCACAATCTCCTGGCCAATGTAACAGCCTTTGTTGAAGCTGAGCGCTTGCGCCTGGCCGGTTTCCTGGGGCAAGTCACGGTCGCGGATGTCCTGGCCATATTGCGGGACGCCTTGCAGAATTCGCCACCATTCCAGCGCATGTGCTCCAACGGGCTGTGCCCCGGCTTTTACCAGCGAATCCCAAAGCGATTGCTCGCTCGCCGGCCCGCACCATATTTCATACCAGCCCGGCTTGTTTTGCCCGCCGCGAATGATCTCCGCCCCGGGAAAAACTTTGTCGCCAGTGCGGACTTCCCGCGGCTCCATTCCATTTACTTCAAAGCCCGCGTCGGCAAGAACTGTTCCGGCTTGCGGCCCGCAGACGCCAACGGCCACCAGAGCGCCGAATTCCGCCAGCTCAACTTTGTCCATGATGATGAAGCGCTTAATGGCGGTGAGCAGCGGTTCCACCTGTTTGCGATCGGTCTCCAGCAAGTAAGTTTCACCGCGATTGAAAATGCATAAGTCGCCCAGGATGCGTCCTTGCGCGTTGAGCACAAAATTGTAGTTGCCGCGGTCCTGCGCCAGGTCGCGGACGTTGTTGGTCACCATGTTGTGCAGCCAGCGGGTGCGGTCTTTGCCGCCGGCGATGATGCGCGCTCGCCAGCCCAGATCAAAAGCTCCGCAGGCAGTCCTCAGCGCCCGGAGTTCTGAGCCGGAATCGCCAAAGCTGAGCGGGGTTTCCACGCCCAAGTATTCGCCCCACTGGGCGCGGGGCAAGGAGAGCCGCTGCTGGATGGTCGTCTCTGTCATGGATGCCAAAATGAAAGCCGAATAACTGATTATAGCGAACCCGCTGCCTGAACCCTCGCGGCAAGGCGGCCTGCCATCACTTGCATAAGGCGAGGCCGCGCCGGAGAATGGAACTGATGCCTGCACAACCCGGCTCCAACCCCGAGCAACCCAGCAAGCCAAGCCCCAAAGATGCCAAGTCGGTATGGGTGGGCGCAGAGCGGTACATCCAGTTGGGGATGACTCTTCCGGCGGCCACGGTGATTGGCTGGCTGCTGGGCGAACTGCTGCAGCGCTGGCTGCACTGGGACTGGCTGCCCCTGGGAGGCCTGATCTTTGGGATCATTGCAGGATTTGTGTATTTCATCCGCACCGCCATGTCTGAGGAGTTCAAAGATTGAGCGGCCCTGGACCAACCGGTGACGCCCCTGCGGACAAAGTGGCGGCGGATTTGCCAGCCCAAGCCCAGCCGTCAGAGACGCCGGACACCTTCCATCTCATCATCTATCGCCGGCTGGTGATCTTTATGGTGGCGCTGGCCGCGGCCGGATTGCCCGTCATCGCGATCAAATTCGGGGCAGGACTGGCGCTGAGTTTCCTCGCCGGGACCGTCATCGCGATCGTGAATTTTCACTGGCTGCGGCGCACCATTGAGGCCATGGCCGACCGCGTTGGAGCCACGGGAAGAGGGCCGTCGCGCGCCGGCGTGGTGTTCCGTTTCCTGCTCCGCTACTTTTTGATCGCCCTGGTTGGCTATGTTATATTGAATAGTTCTGCCAACAACTTGTACGGTCTCTTTGCGGGGTTGTCTCTGCCAGTTGGAGCAATCTTGATGGAAGCTGCGTATGAAACCTACAAGGCGCTCCGGACAGGATTCTAATCTCCAGGACTAAGCTGACGAATGCAGGAACAACTGTGGTTCACTGAAATCCTCAACCGGGCCGTGGGTGGCCCCGTGAACGCCCTTCTTGAGAAGCTGCCGGCGCCGTTTCATCCTGCCGACGCGGCCACTCCCATTACCAATGCGGTAGCCATGGAAGTCCTGGTAGTGGGCTTCATCCTGCTGCTGTTCCTGCTGGTGCGGTCAGGCCTCTCCGTGGACAAGCCCGGCAAACTGCAACACATGTTCGAAATGTTGCACGGCTTTATCGCTGACCAGTGTGAGAGCATCATTGGACACGGCGGCAAACGCTTTGCTCCATACCTGACTTCGCTGGGATTTCTGATTCTGTTCTGCAACCTGATCGGGCTCATTCCCGGGTTTGAATCGCCCACCGCCGACCCCACGGTCCCCCTGGGCTGCGCTTTCGTCACGTTCATTTTTTACAACCTGCACGGCCTGCGGGAGCAGGGCGTCTGGGGTTACATCAAGCATTTCATGGGTCCGGTGTGGTGGATGGCATGGCTGCTGCTTCCCATTGAGTTGATTAGTCACCTGGCCCGTGTGATGTCGCTCACCATCCGTCTTTATGCCAACATTTTTGCCGGCGATATGGTAACGCTGGCGTTTTTCACGCTCGTCCCCGTGGGCATTCCGGTGATTTTCCTGCTGCTGCACGTGGGCGTTTCGTTTTTGCAGACGTACATTTTTATTTTGTTGACCACGATTTACCTGCAAGGTGCGGTTTCGCACGAGCACTAAACAAGCTTCAAGCGTGAGGGCCCCGTCCCCCAGGGCGGAAGCCAACCACCCACTGGAAGCTGATTTCATAGGAGAAACAATGCGCAAAACAATGATCTTTGTCTTTCTGATGATGGCCCTGCTGTGCGTGGCCTCGCCGGTGTACGCCCAGGGCGGCGGCAGCCCGATCACCAGCAGTTGGTCCATCCCCATCGGCGCCGGTCTTTGCATGGGCATCGCCGCCGGTCTTTGCGGCTTGGGACAAGGCAGAGCGACTGGCTCCGCCGTGGAAGCCCTGGCCCGCAACCCTGGCGCCCGTCCAGGAATCTTCATCTTTCTGCTGCTCGGCTTGGCGCTGATTGAGTCCCTGGCGCTGTACGCGCTGGTGATCGCCTTCCGCATTTCGCCGACTAAGTAACAACTCGGAAGAGTTTTCAAGAGCCCGGCTATGTGGCCGGGCTTTCTTGTTTTTGAACGCAATCTACGCAACAGGCATTTTGGGCGAGACGGCGCCGTTCTTCCCCGATAAACGAAGCTTTACAAAAACACACTATTTGTAACAGCGCGGGATACCGGTGTGCGATAGATTGGCCTTAGTACGCGAGCTAGTTCCTGCCTTGACAGCTCGGTAGTGGGTTAGTTTGGGTTTGTTATCAGTTTTCGTCTGGCAACTCAGGCGCGCGCGTGTTCATCGCTGCCGCGATGAACGTCTGCCTAAAGGCCCGCGATTCGCGAGCGAATCGCTAGACGCTGATACGGGTAGTGGGTCAATCCAAACTGACCGACTACCGGCGGAGGTTCCCGATAGTGAAGATCAAGCATCTCGCGGTATTCCTGCTTTGTTTGGCTCCATTGTGCAGCTTCGCACAACCGAAGGTGCGCTTTGTCACGGACCTGAAGAAAGGCTCCATGTATGAGAGCTTTGGACGGGCCGCCAAGGGAAAAGCAGCATGGAAGTCGCAGCAGGGAATTGCGTTTCTCAGCAAAGACCTTGTGGCGGTCTATCAGTTGCGGCAAAGTTCCGGCGACGCCAATCGATTTCTGCTGAACATCGGCATTGTGGACGCGCACAACGGGCACGAAGGGGGCTTTCTGCAGTTGCCCGCCGCCGACCGCTCTGCGGCGGTCATGGCCGTCCAGGATGGCAAGTTTCTGGCGCGTGCGGGAGACTCTCTTTATCTGTACTCAATCGGGCGCGAGCGGCTTGCTACCAAAGATCTGCCTGCTTCCAATCCAGGCCAGTTCGATGAGTGGCAAGTTGACGTGACTCCATCCGGAGCGACCGTGGTGCTGGCGCGACAGAAGCCACTGAGCGGCGAAGCGGAGATCGAACTGCTCGAAAGCAATTCTTTAAGCTCCATCAAGAAATTCACGGTCGCGCATTTGGACCGCTGGTCAGCCTCAGACAACTTTCTGATCGCCGCCGATCCCGCGGCCGAGCCGGGCGAAGCAGAGATGGGAGTCCTGGACTTTGACGGACACTGGCGCCGCCTCCGAACGGGGGCAGAAAGCGATGATCCTGACTGCAGGTACAACATGCTGGCGCTGGAGCGAGGCCTGATCGCCGCCTACGATTGCGATGATCTGCTGTTGGTGTCCAACTCCGGGGCCGTAGTATTGTCCAATCCTTCGCGGCCCGGCGAATTCATTGCGTCGGTGGCCGGCGCGCGAAGTTATTTTGCCGAAGTGCTGGTTCCGGAAGAGACCGGACGCCCATACATCGCTGTCCATGACGTGACCAGCCGGGCCGAACGGTTGCACGTTTTTTTGCAGCGAGGGAATTTCTACTACTCGGTTTCTCCCGACGGAGCGCTGGCGGTCATCGAGGGAGATGAGCTGAAGGTCTATGAGGGCCAGCCTGCGTCTGAGGGCAAGACTGGAACTGTGGCTGCTGCCGCGCCCGGCGTCAAGGCCCATCTGCGCTGGCGGCTTGATCTGGACGACGAATACGGCTTTTCCACCTTCACCAGCGCCTCCAAGTCCACCTGGATGAAACAGCATGACGTGCTGTTTCTTTCGCCGGAGCGATTGCTGGTGTATCAGGTAAGCCAGGTGGCCCCGGCCGAGGGGCCTGTGCTTCTCGAAGGGCAAGTCCCTGGAACCAGTTTTACCCTGGAAGCCAAAGTGTTGGACGCTCAGGACGGCCACGAGATCAAGTCATTGAAAATCCCCACCACCTCCGGGTTTTCGAAAATCATCGCCACGCGTGACGGAAAATTCGCTGTCCGCGCAGGTGACTTCCTGTATCTCTACTCCGCTGATTTTGAGAAGCTGGCTTCGCGGGAACTTCCTTTGAAAGGCAAGGCCTTGGCGGAAGGCTGGCAAATTGGCGTGTCGCCCAACGGGGAAGAATTGGCGTTGGTCCACCAGCAGATCTTTTCTCCCGCTCTGCCGCCTCCGATCGCGGCAGACAGGCTGGGCGTGGCGGAATTTGAGATCTTGAACGCGGACACCCTCCAGCCGGCCAAGTCATTCACCGTTCCGCACTACCTCAACTGGTGGTCCGCAGGGGACGGCTATCTGCTGGCCGCGAACCCACAGGAGCCCCCGGGGAAGCAGCATTTCGTCCGCATGGGCTTTGACGGCCAGTGGTCAACTCTGAACCCGGAGTGGGACCCAGCGGCAGGCTGCCAGGTACAGATGGACCAACTGCAACAAGAGCGCATCGTCTTTTATGGTTGCGGAAACGTTTTGGTGCGGGCGGCGAGTGGATACAACCTGCTTTCCGTGGCGGAAAACGTTTCTCAAGGCGTTGCCGCTTCAGCAACCGGGGCCGGCAAATACCTGGCTGTGGGGTTCGGCCGTTACGATATGGGTCCCTTCCGGCCTCAAGTGGGGAGTCCAAATCTGGTGCGACCCATGCTGATTGAAGTCTATGATCTGGCGACCGCGAAGACCGTCATGTCCGTTCCGGTGAGAAGTGAAAACTCTTATTACGCGATTTCCCCGCAAGGAACTCTGGCTGTGGTTGATGGCCCCGTGCTGGCAGTCTTTCAACCGGAACCATGATGCCCGGAGCTGTGACGCCGGAGTGATCAAGTGGCGCGAGGCGAAGCGGTTATTTTTCCGGAGTAACCGTCAGACTCGCCGGTTCAGCATTGCTGGGCACAGTCTTTAGCATGTAAACCACCGTAGGTTTGCGGTCCGGGGCCAGATCGAGCGCTGCTCGTGCGGCTGAATTGGTCACACGTCCCGGCGCCACGCCCAGCCAGATGGTGGCAATCGCCGCCGCGATCAACGCCAGCCGCATGGCTGCTGAGGGGCTGGCCGGCGCTTCGTCAACTGTAGGTTCACGCATGTACATGACCACGATGATTCGCAGGTAATAGTAGGAAGCCACCGCGCTGTTGATCACGCCGATAATCACCAGCCAAATCAGCGCCTGCGGATGCGTCGCAGAAGCGGAGCCGGACAGGGCCGAGGTGAAAACGTAATACTTTCCCAGGAAGCCCGCCGTGGCCGGGATGCCGATCAGTGACAGCAGGAAAACCGTGAGCGTGAAGGCCAGCAGCGGAGAGCGTTTGCCCATGCCGGCATAGTCGTCCATGGTGACGTAGCGTTCGCCGGTGGAGGAGACGTGGCTGATCACCGCGAACGCGCCCACGTTCATGGCCGCGTAGGAAGCGGTATAGAAGATGGCGGCCCAGATGCCGTCATTGTTCTGTGCGGCAAAAGCAACCAGGATGTAGCCGGCGTGAGCAATGGAAGAGTATGCCAGCATGCGCTTCACGTTGTTCTGCATGAGCGCGCCGAAATTGCCCAGCGTCATGGAGAGCGCGGCGGAGATCCATATCAGCCAGAACCATTTGGTGCTGGTAGTGGCAAAAAGCATGCGCAACAGCACGGCAAACGCCGCCGCCTTCGGCGCGGTGGACATCAACGCGACGACTGGCGCCGGTGCGCCTTCGTAAACGTCAGGCGTCCAGATGTGGAAGGGCGCTGAGGCGATCTTGAAGCCCAGTCCCACGATCATGAGCGCGACCGCCATGAACGCCAGAACGCCCGGAGTCCCAGCGGCGTTCACCTGCTCGCCCAGCACTTTTGGGATGTCCAGCAGGTTGGTGGATCCTGTGGCTCCAAACATGAGCGCCACGCCATACAGAAAGAAGGCGGTGGCAAACGATCCCAGCAGAAAGTACTTGATCGCCGACTCCGTGCTGGAAGCAGTGCGCCGGCGATAGCCGGCCAGAACGTAAGTGGAAATAGAAGAGATTTCCAGCGCGATGAAGATCAGCACCAGCTCTACGGCGGACGACATCAGCACCATGCCCACGGTCCCGAAAAGAATCAGGGCGTAGTATTCGCCGCTGTTCATCTTCTGAACTTCCAGGTATTCGAGCGACGCCAGAATGCAGACTGCGGAGATGGCCGGGATCAGAATGTGGAAGAAGATGGAGAAACTATCCACGCGGACCATGCCGAACCAGCCCGGCGTGCTGAAGCTGGCATCGCGGGCCAGCCAGGCCATCTGGCAGAATGCCGCTGCAATCGCCCCAAGCGAGCCCAGCAGAGATAACAGACCAAGGCTCTTGCGGCTTGCGCCCGGCTTCAGCAGCGGGTCAATCATCATCACCGCGATACCAAACGCGGTGAGCACCAGCTCAGGCAGGATGCGAATGTAGTCGATGGTTTGAATCGGGTTCATCGTTTTTCCTCAACCCGGTTTTCCTCAACCCGGTTCTGTCCACCCGCTGATGTTGCCGAAATTGACGTAGCCGAAATTGGTGTCGCCGAAATTGATACTGCTGCAATGGGAGTTGCTGGCGCGTTCTTGCCGGCCTTGACAACGGCCACCGCGGGATCAATGCTCTTCATCCAGTAAGGCGAGATCACGCCCATCACCAGGGCCATCACCGCCACCGGCCACAGGGAAATTTGCTCGCGCGCGTCCAGGTCCGGCAGGGCCTTGTTTTCGTCGTGATGGATCGGGCCGTAGAAAACTTTCTGGTACATCCAGAGCAGGTAGCACGCGCCCCAGATCACGCCGCTGGTGGCCAAGGAAGCGTAGAGCATGCCGTGCGGATGGCTCTGCGCCGCGCCGCTGAGCACCAGGAATTCGCCGACGAAGCCGTTCATCAGCGGCAGCCCGACGGAGGACAGCACTGCGATGAGAAAGAACGTGGCGTACACCGGCATGGGCGTAGCCAGGCCGCCGAATTCCTTGAATTCGTAGGTGTGCTTGCGCTCGTACAGCATGCCGGCCAGCATGAAGAGCGCTCCGGTGGAGATGCCATGGTTCAGCATCTGGTACACCGCGCCGTCAATTCCGGCTTGGGTGAAGGTGAAGATGCCCAGCACCACGAAGCCCAGGTGGCTGACGGAAGAGTAGGCAATCAGCTTCTTCAGGTTCGGCTGGACCAGCGCCACCAGCGCGCCGTAAATGATTCCGATGATGGCCAGAACAATGATCCACGAGGCGTTGTTGCGGGATTGGTCGGGGAACATGCCCAGGTTGAATCGCAACAGGCCGTATGTGCCCATCTTGAGCAGCACGCCGGCCAGCAGGACGGAGCCGGCGGTGGGGGCTTCCACGTGCGCGTCCGGCAGCCAGGTGTGCAGTGGGAACAGAGGGACTTTCACGGCAAACGCCACAAAGAATCCGAGAAAGAGCCACTGCAACGTAGAAGCTGAGACGCCGTTGGCGGCAATCAGGTCGCGAAACGCTGCGTACTCAAAGTTGTGCGCAGGGTTGTGCGTGTACAAGTAGATGATGGCCACCAGCATGAAGACGGAAGCGACCATGGTGTACAGGAAGAATTTCACGGCGGCATAAACGCGGCGTCCATGCCCGTACATGCCAATCAGCAAGGCCATGGGAATCAGCGTGGCTTCCCAGAAAACGTAGAAGAGGAACATGTCCAGCGCCAAGAAGACGCCGATCATCGCCGTCTCCAGCACCAGCAGCAGGACGAAGAATTCCTTCACGCGATCATGAATTGATTTCCACGAAACCAGCACGCCCAGGGGCACCAGGAACGTGGTGAGCACTACCAGCCACATCGAGATGCCGTCCACGCCCATGTGGTAGTGGATGGCCTGGCCAATCCAGGCGTGGTTGGTATCAAACTGCGGCTGGAACCCATGTTGGCCGTAGTCGAAGAACCGGACCAGGTGCAACGAGAAGAGGAACGTGACAACGGAAAAGATCAGAGCAGCCCAGCGCAGCAGGCGATCATTGCGCGGCATGAGCATGATCAGCACCGCGCCGATGGTGGGAAGGAACGTGACGAGTGTAAGGATGGAACCGTTCACTTCTGCACCCCCAGCCAGATCATGTAGGCGATGACCGCTGCGCCGCCCAAAGCCACCCAGGCGGCGTAGGAACGGATGTTGCCGGATTGCATGCGGCGCAGCTCGTTGCCGATGCCTTGCGAAGTGGAGCCCGCTCCGTTCACCAGGCCGTCAATCACGCCCTGGTCCACGCCGCGCCAGAAGACGACAGTCGAGAGGGCTAGCAAGGGTTTGACCAGCAGCAGGCCATAGCCTTCGTCCACGTAGTATTTGTGCAGGACAGTGAGGTAGATGCCGTGAATTTTGCCTGTGATTCTGTCGGGCAGGCCCGGACTCTTGAAGTAGAGCAGCCAGGCAAAGAACAAGCCAAGCAGCGCGGCGCCGACCGATGTGCCGGCCAGCAGCCACTCTTCGCTAGCGTTCTCTTTTGCTGTCTCCTGCGTAAGACCAGCGTGGGCGGCTTCCACGCTTTCACCGGCGACTGCCGAACTTGAAGTCATCACTGGCGCCAGGAAATGTTCAATCTCATTGTGACCTTTCATAAAGGCCGGTACGCCCACCCAGCCGCCGACGAATGAAAGGATCGCCAGAACCACCAGCGGCCCAATCATGATCCAGGGCGATTCGTGCACGCCATGACCGTGGTCGTCATCGTGACCGTGAGCGGCGGCGGCGGCGGCGGGTGCGGCATGAGTTGCGATTGCGTGGGCATCGCCCAGATCGGCGTCAGGCCGGCGCTCGCCGAAGAAGGTCATAAACCACAGTCGGAACATGTAAAAAGAAGTGATACCGGCGGTGACCACGCCGATAATCCACATGATGGGCCCCGCGGTCGGGCTCTTATAGACTTCGCCGAGAATCTGGTCTTTGCTGAAAAACCCGGCAAACGGCGGGATGCCGGCGATGGCGATGGTGGCGATGGTCATCACCCAGAACGTTCTAGGAATCAGTTTCTTGAGTCCGCCCATGCGGCGCATGTCCTGTTCACCGCTCAGAGCATGAATGACCGATCCCGCGCCAAGGAAGAGCAGCGCCTTGAAGAACGCGTGGGTCATCAGGTGAAAGATTGCGGCGGAGTATGCGGCCGCGCCGCACGCCAGGAACATGTAGCCGAGCTGTGAGACGGTGGAGTAAGCCAGCACGCGCTTGATGTCCGTCTGCGCCATGCCCATGGTGGCGGCAAAGATGGCGGTGAGGCAGCCGATGATGGCCACAATTTCCAGCGCATGCGGCGCTAGATTAAAGATGGCATGCGAACGGGCGATCATGTAGATGCCCGCGGTGACCATGGTCGCGGCGTGGATCAAGGCCGAGACCGGCGTGGGCCCTTCCATGGCGTCCGGCAGCCAGACGTAGAGCGGGACCTGTGCGGATTTGCCCGTGGCGCCAAACATCAGGCAGAGCGCGGTGATGGTCAGAAAGCCGAAGCCGGCTTCTACGGGATACTTTGAAGAATCCTTCAGCGCGTTGAACACGCCGTCATAGTCCAGCGTGCCGAAATGCTGAATCAGCAGAAACATGCCGATCAGAAACGCGAAGTCGCCAATGCGGTTGACGATGAAGGCTTTCTTGCCGGCGTCGGCCGCAGAGTCCTTGAGGAAGTAGAAGCCGATCAGCAGATATGACGCGAGCCCCACGCCTTCCCATCCCACAAACATCAAGAGATAGTTATTGGCAAGCACTAGCGTCAGCATGAAGAACATGAAGAGGTTCAGGTAGGCAAAGAAGCGGTAATACCCGCCTTCATGCGCCATGTAGCCAACGGCATAAATATGGATCAGAAAGCCTACGCCGGTGACCACCAGGACCATAATCATGGAGAGCTGGTCCAGATAGAAGCCAAATGGCGCGGAAAAGCCTGTGGTCCAAATCCAAGCGCCGTGGTTCTCAATGTAGGGCAGAGCAATCGCGCCGCCCGGCCACGCCTTCCATACCGCCCACGAAGCCCAGCCGAACGAGACCGCGGTAAACAGCAAGGCTACAAAGGAGACCATGCCGTTCTTGAAGCGGCGTCCGAAAAGGCCATTGATGGCCGCGCCGGCCAGCGGCAGCAGCGGAATGACCCAGAGATATAAGTTGTCGGTCATAGTTTCAGCAGGTTTACCCGGTCAACATTCAAAGTCTCACGCGTACGGAACACCGCAATGATAATCGCCAGTCCCACCGCCGCTTCCGCAGCAGCCACCACCATCACAAAGAAAACAAACACGTGGCCGCTCAAGCCGACAATCTTTGCGCCGCTGGGCAGCAGTCCGCCGTGCGCATTCCAATAATTGGCGAAGGCCACAAACGTCAGGTTTACGGCGTTGAGCATCAGCTCAATGGACATAAAAATGGTGATGATGTTGCGCTTGAGCAGGAATCCCAGCACGCCCAGACAAAACAGCACCGCGCTGAGGGTCAGATACCAGGAGAGAGGAACCACTTAGTTTTCCCTCCTTCCCAGCACTACCGCGCCCATGATGGCGATGAGGATTAGCACGGAGGTGACTTCAAACGGAAGCAGAAAGTCTTTGAAGAGCAGGCGGGCGATGGGATGGGTCTCACCGAAGTCGCCTGCACTGATGCTGACGCCGCTCAGCCCCTTGCTCGTGGTGAGCATGGTCCAGCTCACCAGGCAGCCCAAAACGATCACGCCGGGCACGCCGATGAGCAACGCCATCACGCTGCCCTTGCTGCGCTCTTCCGCGCCGGCATTGAGCAGCATGATGACGAAAACGAACAAAACCATGATGGCCCCGGCGTAAACGATCACCTGGATGGCTGCGACAAACTCCGCGCCCAGCAGCAGGTAAATCAGCGCCAGCGAAGCCATCACCACCACCAGCGACAGCGCGCTGTTGATGGGGTGGCGCTGGACCAGCAGGTTCACAGCGCCGGCCACGCAGATCAGTCCGAAGACGATGAATAGTACCTGGTGAACCATTTCGGTTTTAAGCCCTCCAGGCCACGATGAAGCTGGTGACAATGATGTTGGCAATCGCCAGCGGCAGCAGGAACTTCCATCCAAATGCCATCAGCTGGTCATAACGGAAGCGCGGCAGCGTGCCGCGAATCCAGATATAGAGAAAGATAAAGAAGAAAACTTTCACCGCGAAATAGAACACCGGCAGCAGCGCCGCGACGATGGGCGGCGCTCCGGGGATCGCCGGGCCGTGCCATCCGCCGAAGAACAACAGCGTGGCCAGGCAGCCCACGGTAAACATGTTCAGATATTCAGCCATGAAGAACATGGCAAACTTCATGGAGCTGTATTCGGTGTGGTATCCGGCGACGAGTTCGGTTTCGGCTTCCGGCAGATCAAAGGGGATGCGGTTGGTCTCTGCATAAGCGGCCATCAGATAAATAAAGAACGCGATGAACTGTGGAGCAATGTACCAGTGCGGCAGATGGGTGTTGAAGCTGCCGACCATCCAGGTGCCTGACTGCGCGTTCACGATTTCGCGCAGACTCAGGCTGCCCGCCAGCAGAAGGATTCCCACCAGCGATAGTCCTAGAGCCAGTTCATAGCTGATCATCTGCGCGCTGGCACGGAGCGATCCGAGCAGGGAATACTTGCTGTTCGACGACCATCCAGCCAGGGCGATGCCATAAACGCCGATGGAAGTTGCTCCCAAGATAATCAGCAGGCCAATGTTGATGTCACTCAGGCCGCCCGCCGCGCCCATGCCGGTAATCTGCAGCGGGATGCTGATCCCGCGAATGGTGATGGATTCGCCGAAAGGAATAATGGCAATCGAGATCAGGGACATGGCCAGCGCCAGCATCGGGGCCAGAATGTACAGGCCCTTATGCACGTTGTCCGGCACCAGGTCTTCCTTCAGGATGAATTTGATGCCGTCAGCCAGCGGTTGCAGCAGGCCGAACGGGCCTACGCGCGTGGGGCCCCAGCGGTTCTGGATGCGGGCCACCAGCTTGCGCTCCAGCAGGGTGGTGTAGGCCACGCCGGTCAGCATGACAAAGAGGATCAGCAGGATCTTGATCACTGCCACGATGATGAAAGTTTTTGTGTCCACGTTTTGGCTGCTACCGCCCCCTAATGGCGGCGACGAACTGAATCTCTCTTCTGAGCCGCAAACAACAAATCTTCTTTGCACTTGTGCCGCCCCTACGGGGCTCTGCATCTTTTGGCTCACCTACCCAGGGCTTACGCCCTGGGCTACCGTTATTCCGCGCCTTCGGCGCTGGTACAAAATTAGTCCAGAGTCTATTTCAAGCCTTACCAAGAGCCAAAAGCCGAACGGCGACTGCGAGTTGCCAATTGTTATTTGCCAGTTGCTAATTGCTAATTGCTTTAATCCGCCATGACTTCTTTCTTGTCTGCCGGCACGCCGCTCCTGCTCTCAAGAACGGAATTCAACATGTTTGAGTAGCGACCCAGCGTTCCCGAGGTGAACAACGTGTCATTGGCGGGAACAATCTGTACCAGGCCGTCGGCCGCGCCGGCGTTGCTGTGTTCGGTGGCGGTCGAGTGCTGGTCATTGCCGGCCAGCAGGTTCAATCTTGAGAATTCGTAGCCCGGAACCAGGCGCTGGATCTCGTCCAGAATGGCCATCGAGTCAAACGGGCTGGTACGCGGCTCCATGTTGTTGGCTGTCAGCCACACCGAGTGGCGGTCCGCTTCGCCGGACTGCACGCCGCGGGTCTGTCCCATGTCCGCGTGCACGCCGCCGCCGAAGGGAACCAGCTTCTTGACGTCAGCGCCCATGCGCTCAGCCACACGAACGATGATTTCAAAATCGCTGCGGACGCCGGCCACGTCGCCGGCCTTCTTGAGCAGTTGCACATCACCGCTGGTATTGGTAAACGTGCCGGACTTCTCGTAGGCCGACGCCGCGGGCAGCACGACTTCCGCCAGCGATGCGGTTTCCGTCAGGAACAATTCCTGGGCGACGATGAGTGTGTTCTTGAGCGCCGCCGGGTCGAAACTGTAGTCGGCAACCGGGTTGGAGCCGACAACATACAGGGCGGCCAGCTTGCCGTCTTTCGCCGCCTGAATCATTTCCGACAAGGCGAGGCCTTTGGTGGCGGGGAGCGTTCCCCATTCGGCACTGAATTTCTGGGCTGACGTAAGAGCTGTGTAACCGGGTAGCAGGTCAGGGAACAAGCCCATATCGGCGGCGCCGCGCGAGTTGGCGTAGTCGCCCAGGCAGATGAATTTGGCGTTGATGCCGGAGCCAAACTTCACCAGAGCAGCAACGTCCGCGCCGCGGACTTCAGAGCCAAAGATGATGACCAGGTCTTTGAGCGCTTTGATCTCGTCGCGGAATTTCTTCAGCGTGTCATTGGTGACGCCGGCGCTGGTGAGCGACCCGGCGGCTGCGTCGTCGCCGTTGAGGAACGCGGCAATCTTGCCTTCTTTGCCCGTCCCCACCTGGATAAAGCCGGCGGCCTGGCGGCGCAACTTGATGGGCTGCGAATTCACAACATAGAGCTTGGTCTGGTGCAGGCGGACGGCGGTGCGAATGCTCCACGCCAGCAGCGGATGCTGCTCCGTGGGATCATTGCCGATCAACAGGATCGCCGGAGCGTTGCCCACGTCGCGCATGGTAGCGGTGGCGTTGGTCTTGCCGGCAAGAGCGCGCGCGAAAGCGGCGAAATCGGCTGTACGGTGGTGATCAATGTTGTTGGTGCCGAGCACGGTGCGGGCGAATTTCTGCAGCAGGTAGTTTTCTTCGTTGGTGGTGCGGTTGGAGCCGATCACGCCAATCGCTTGGCCGCCCTTGCTGTCGCGAATCTCGCGCAAGCGTTTGGCGACGTGGTCAATGGCTTCTTCCCAGGTGGCCGGCACGAGCTTGCCCTCTTTGCGGACCAGCGGCTGGCGCAGACGGTCTTTGTGTTCAGTGAAGTCGAAGGCGTAGCGGCCTTTGATGCACAGGAAATCACCGTTGATGCCGCTCTTGTCGCGATTGTCGCCGCGGATGATCTCCGCTCCGGTATCTGCCTGGCGCACGCCCAGCGTGGTCTTGCAGCCATCGCCGCAGTGCGTGCAGACGGTGCCCACGTGCTTCATCTCCCACGGACGCGTCTTATAGCGGTACGAGCCGGAGGTGAGCGCGCCGACCGGGCAAATATCAATGCACATGCCGCACTCTTCGCACTCCAGGTGATCTTGCATGTTGGGAGCAATCACTGAGCTCGACCCGCGCAGTTGCACGCCGAGGGCGGAAACGTCCATGCCTTCACCGCATACGCGGACGCAGCGGTAGCACAGGATGCATCGCGGACGGTCAAAGAAGACCACCGGCGACCACTGCTGTTCTTCTTTGTGGAGCTTGCCTTCCATGTAGCGCGATTCGGCGGCCCCGTACTTGAAAGTCATGTCCTGCAGTTCGCATTCGCCGCCGGCATCGCACACCGGGCAGTCCAGCGGATGGTTGCCCAGCAGCAGTTCGATCATGGACTTCCGCGCCTGGCGGACTTCATCCGATTCCGTGGTGACGATCATGCCGTCGGTGATGGGGACGGTGCACGCGGTTTGCAGCTTGGGCATCTTCTCAATGCGCACCAGGCACATGCGGCAGGCGGCCTGCAAGGAGAGACCGGGATAGTAACAGAAGGACGGCACTTCAATGCCCACCGCTTTGCAGGCCTCAATCAACAGCGTGCCCGCAGGCGCGGTGACTTTTTTCCCATCAACCGTGATTGTTACGTCTGGCATAGGTCCTTTTCTGCGCTAGCTCCTGGTGACTGTGCTTTCGTGAATGCCGGGCGGTTCCTGATCTCTTCAATCTGTGCGGCGTGCCGCTCGGCGTGCTTGGCCATGATAATCAACAATTCATAGGCGCTTACTTCTCCGAAGAGCGAATGAGGGACCTCCGTGCGCCGGAGATCTTCGTTATTTTGCTCGGCGAAGAGGATGGCTCCGGCCCGAGAGGTTTCAAACAGTTTTCGCGCCGCGTGCAGTGTGGGGAAGCGCCCGCTGGGATGGGCCCTTTCCGGCGCCGCAACTTTGCTGCTGCGATTGGCCACGCGCTCCAGAAAAATTTGCTCGCGGTTGGGGGCATCGGCGGAACGCGGACGTCGCGGCCCTTTCAGCAGGCCGAGCATAAAGGTTTCCGTCACCGCGACGTGCTCGGCGCAATCCAGCACGGACCAGCACCCAGACGAAGGACGGTGGAGGCAGCTTTCCTCCGACACATCGGCCAAGCTCAAGAGGAAACGCTCGCGGCTTTCACGCAGCAATGCTGCCAGCCTTTGGTTATCGGCTGCCAAGGAGACCGTGTTGGACAAAGTGGTCATGGTTCTCAGTGTGACAGCACCGGCAACTCGCTGATCTGGGCGTTGGGCTCAAACGGACATGGCTTGCCTTCCAGATGGGCTTCAAACTCGCCGCGCCACTTGTCCACAATGGACATGGTCGGGATGGCCGCGGCGTCGCCTAGCGGGCAGAACGTACGGCCCAGCATGTTCTGCGCCAGGTACTTGATGTTGTCAATGTCCTTCTTCAATCCGCCGCCGTTGTGGAAGCGGGTCAGCGTTTTCTTGAGCCAGTCCGTGCCTTCGCGGCAGGGAATGCACCAGCCACAGCTTTCGTGCTGGTAGAACTTCATTACCCGCAGCGCGAATTTGACCATGCAGGTCTGGTCGTCCAGGATGACCACGCCGCCGGAACCGAGAAATTCGCCGCGCTTGGCGAAGGAATCAAAGTCGCAGTTGATGCCCTCGGCTTCTTCCGCAGTGAGCAGGAAGGTGGAAGAGCCACCGGGGACCACGGCCTTGAGTTTCCGTCCGTTGGGGATGCCTCCACCGACTTCGTAAATAAGTTTCTTCATCGGGTAGCCCAGCGGCAATTCGTACACGCCCGGTTTGTTGATGTGTCCGCTCAAGCAGAACAGGCGGGTGCCGCCGTTCTTGGGAGGGCCGTAATCGGCAAACTTCTGGCCGCCCATCATGATGATGTGCGGGACCGAGGCGATGGACTCCACGTTGTTGATCACCGTTGGTCCGCCCCAAAGCCCAACCACCGCAGGGAACGGAGGACGGATGCGGGGAATGCCGCGCTTGCCTTCCAGCGATTCCATCAGCGCGGACTCTTCGCCCACTTCATAGGCGCCGGCGCCGGTGTGCCAGTAAACGTCAAAATCCTTGCCGCTGCCGAAGATGTTCTTGCCCAGAAAACCTTTAGCGTAGGCGTCAGCCAGCGCCTTGCGCGTGATGTCCACCAGGTAACGGTATTCACCGCGGATATAGATGTAGCCGATCTTGGCGCCCACGGCCAGGCCGGCGATGATCACGCCTTCGATGACGGTATGAGGATCGTGCTCCAAGATCAGGCGGTCTTTGCAGGTGCCGGGCTCGGATTCGTCGCCATTGACCAGAATGTATTTCGGCTTGGCGGATTCCTTGGGGACGAAGCTCCACTTCATGCCGGTGGGGAAGCCTGCGCCGCCGCGCCCGCGGAGGTTTGAAGTCTTGACCTCATTGATGATGTCGTCGGGCTGCATCTTGAGGGCTTTTTGCACGGCCTTGTAGCCGTCAAGCTTCAGATACTGCTCGATATCGGCCGCACCTTTGCCAAAGCGGCTGGAGACAATGCGTACTTCGTCGGGATGGGAGGTTAGTTCCGCCATTACCTTTCGTTTCTCAGTTGGAAATTGCCAACAATGCCAAAATTGCCGCGAAAAAAATTGCCAAGATTGCCAGAATTGCCAAAATTGATGATTTGAAAGCTCATCTCTGTTTTGCTGTTTGCCGGGAAATTGAAAATATTGCTGTGAGTTCCCGGGATTCCTTCAACAAATCTTCGAGACGCTCTTTCCTCATGATCTTTAGATCAGACAGCAACTCAATCCAGAAAGCCGACTCGTCTGCCTCTTCCGTTACTATTCCGATCTTCGAAACAAACTCTGCTTTTGAGCGTGCCCTGCAGGCAGCCCGATAGTTGGCTCCAACCGCTGTACCGCAACGTAACAACTGCTTCCCGATAATCTGCGCCTCTGTAGCTGGCGGTAACGAACGAAACAGACGAACAATACGGACTGCGAATTCCTTGGTTCGCGTGCGAAGCTGCTCCGTTCTGCTATCCAAGGGCGGCCTCTCCTTGCTTGTCGCTCAGAACTGTCTTACCAAGACAGCGCCAAATCATCAATTTTGGCAATCATGGCAATTCTGGCAATCCTGACTACTGTTTCGTTTTCTTTCTGTAACTCTCCAGCACCTGGTCCATTTTGTCTACCGTCAGGTTCTCATGAAAGTCATAGTTCACCTGGACGGCTGGCGCCCAGCTGCAAGCGCCGATGCACTCGACCTCTTCCAGGGAAAACACGCCGTCTGTCGTTGTGCCTTTGTGGCCGATGCCCAGAGTCTTTTTGCAATGTTCAAAAAGTTCATCAGAGCCGCGCAGCATGCAGCAGATGTTGGTGCACACCTGCACGTTGAATTTGCCGATGGGCTTGGTGCGCAGCATGGAGTAATAGCTGACCACGTTGCGGACCTCAAGTTCAGTCAACTCGGTCTTTTTTGCCAGATGCGAAATCACATCATCGCTGACACACCCGACTTCATCCTGGCTATAAATCAACATCGGGACGAGGAAGGAGCGCTTGGTCGGGTACTCTTTCATCTTTTCGTCGAAAAATTTGTCAAGCTTCTCAGATATGACGGCCATTACCGGTCAATCTCCCCGAGGACGATGTCAATGCTCCCGATCGCGGCCACCACGTCGGCGATCAGCTTGCCTTCGCACATCTGCGGCAGGGCTTGCAGGTTGGCGTACGAGGGCGAACGCATGTGTACGCGCATGGGCTTGGCCGTGCCGTCGCTGACCACGTAGTAGCCCATCTCTCCGCGCGGCGACTCAATCGCCTGATAAACCTCGCCCGCCGGGACCGCAAAGCCTTCGGTCACGATCTTGAAGTGATAGATGAGGGCTTCCATCTGGGTCTTCATCTTCTCGCGATCGGGCAGAACGACTTTGGGTGCGTCCGCTTTGATGGGACCTTTAGGCATGCCTTCCAATGCCTGTACGCAGATTTCCCGCGATTCGCGCAGTTCCTGTACGCGGCAGACGTAACGGGCCCAGACGTCGCCATCCTGGGAGACAGGGACCTTGAATTTGAAGTTCTCATAGCCGCAGTAAGGAAGGTCGCGGCGATGGTCAAAGTCCACGCCGCTGGCGCGCAGGGCCGGGCCTGTCATGCCGATGGCCAGGGCGTCTTCCGCGCTGATCTGGGCAACGCCCTTCAGCCGGTTAATGAAGATGCGGTTGCCGGTAAGCAGGTTTTCGTATTCGTCAATCTTTTCGGAGAACGTGTCGAGAAACTTCTTCACCTTCTCAAAGAAACCGAGAGGCGCTTCCAGCGCCAGGCCGCCGATGCGGAAGTAAGAGGTCATCATGCGCTGGCCGCTGACCATCTCGTAGATCTTCAGCAGCTCTTCGCGTTCACGGAAGCAATAGAGGAAGACCGTCATGGCGCCGATGTCCATGGCGTGCGTCCCCAGCCAGACCAGGTGTGAGCTGATGCGCTGCAGTTCGGCAAGTAGCACGCGCATCCAGGTGGCGCGTGGAGGAATCTCCAAGCCCAGCAGCTTTTCCACGGCCAGCACGTAGCACAGGTTATTGACCATGGGGCAGAGGTAGTCAATGCGGTCAGTGAGCGGGACGATTTGCTGATAAAACTTAGCTTCGCAGGTTTTCTCAATGCCGGTGTGGAGAAAGCCGATGTCCGGCATCATGCGGACCACGGCTTCGCCGTCAATCTCCAACAGCAAACGCAACACGCCGTGCGTGGATGGATGTTGCGGGCCCATGTTGAGAATCATGGTCTTGTCGCCGGCGGGATCAATGACCGGAGTGGAAGTGAGATGCCCCATTAGCGGTAGCCCTCCACGGGGTAATCTTTGCGTAGAGGATGGCCTTCCCAGTCTTCCGGCATCATGATGCGGCGGAGATAGGGGTGACCAAGGAAACGCACGCCGAACAGATCGAAGAGCTCGCGTTCGAAGAAGTTGGCCGATGGCCAGACCGCGGTAATGGATTCCACCACGGGATCATCGCCGCTGAGCTTGACTTTGAGACGCACGCGGGCTTTGTTCTTCATGCAGAGCAGGTGGTAAGCCAGCTCAAAACGCGGTTCGCGGGGATAAAAGTCCGCGCAGGTCAGGTCCGACATAAAGTCGGTCAGGCCCTGGGACTTGAGCTGGGCGCAAGCTTCGCGGATGTTTTCGCGGGCGACGTAGATGGAGAGTTCGTCGCGATCGAACTTTGCGCCCTGGACCGCGGCCGGGTTCCAGGCCACCAGCGCGGCCACCAGCGGACGGTCCTTGAGTTGCTCCAGATCAGTGATTGCAGGGGCCAGGGCCATCAGCCTTCAGTCCTCTCTGGCTTGTTCCAGTCAAGCACGCCTTTTTTCCAGATGTAGAAGAAGCCCACCATCACCAGCCCGATATACGTGAGCATTTCCCAGAAGCCGAACATCTTGAGTTCGCGGGCGATCACCGCCCAGGGATAAAGGAAGACCGCTTCCACGTCAAACAGGATGAAAAGCATGCCCACCATGTAGAACTTTACGGTGAAGCGCGATTGCGCGTCGCCCGTGGGGTTGATGCCGCATTCATAGGCGGTGTTCTTGGCGCGGTTCCATTTGTGTTGCCCCACCAGCGTGGAGAGAAGGACCATGATTCCAGCCAGGGCAAGGGCCACCACAACCTGGATCAGCAACGGGATGTAACGGGCGAAGTAGTTATTGTCCGGCATGAATAAGCCTGTATATAATGCGCCAGCCACTGCGGGCTAAACATTCGAATGTAATTTCCCTTCGCAGGGGTGTCAAGCCCTTGAATTTGCACGATGTTAATGTTTCCCAAATGTCGCTCACAGAAAGCGATTTCCGACAAGAGATTTTGCGACGCAAGGCTCCTTGCCAATTGAGCGCGGCTACGCTGCTATGACCATCTTCGGCTTCAATACTGACGTTAAGCACGGTGACCAGGTGTTCCACGTCCAAAGCGAAGCCCGGCAGAATGATCTGCTATTGCAGACCCTGGTCTTTGTGAAAGGGCAGTGCGTAGGAAAGCATGCGGCTTCTTACGCGCATATGACATTGCAGCCCGGCTTTGCCGAACAGACGATGCATGAGCTGCTGAAAGCGCAGCACCGAGCAGTGCTGGACGCCGTGGAGAGCGGCCGGATGGATTCGGCACTGAGCGGCGGCGTCGCCGTGCAGGACGTGGGTGGCTCAGGCCTGGCGCTGAAGTGGGTGACTTCGTCGCCGGAGAATCAGGGCGAGTCGCTGGTCTTCCACATACAAGTGCTGGACGCAGGCCAGCCGGCCAGCGGGGCCGCAGTGGCTGCTTTGCCGTGCTCACCTGCAGGCGCAGAGGGCCTGGCACATGCGATGGCAGATGCTGAGGGCAACGTTGCGTTGACGGTGCCGCTGACGGACGACGTCCAGCGCGATTCCGCCGTGCTCGTCCAGGCGACGCGGGGAGCAAAGTCAGCTACCAGGAAATTTCGGTTTAGGAAGTAGCTTGACCTAGCTGCAGAGTGGCGGCTTTATTTGCCTGGCTTTTCCGGATTTTTCCTGCCCTTCTTGATCTCGCTCAGGCCCAGCGCCTGATGGACTACCGGCCACCAGGCGTCCATGGAATTGACTTGCCAGTTGCGGGCGGTCTCGCGCGTGATGCCGGGTGGAGCGGGAACCAGCCGGTTGAGGCGGTCGAAAACCTCCAGTCGCTCACTCTCATTGGCGCGCGGGAAGAGGTTGAGAAGAGTGAAGGCGTCGCGCTGGCGGGCATCATGCAACAGGATGGTGAGGGCCGGGTGGCGCAGCGACGCGTCGCTGATAAACGAAAAATCCACCACCGCCTGCTGGAATGCGGGACTCGAGTCCTCAAAGTAAGGCGCCGTCAGCGCGCCGCCTGCGGCGATTTTGGCCACGGCGCCGGCGGGAACCAGCGCTTGGGGAGAATTGCTGTTGAGGGATACCCATCCGCTGGAGACGCGCAGCTCGCCGCGACCTTCGCGGTCAACGTTGAGGGTGTACTCGCAGCCCAGGTCAATGGCGCGGGCTGAAGGCGTGTCCACCACAAAGAGGCCGGGAAGCGCATAAATGCGGGCGTGCATGTTGCCGTAGCGAAGAGAAAGACGTTGTTGTTCCGGCGTGGCTTCCACCAGGCTGACCTGGCTGTTGGCGCCGATTTCCACTTCGCCGATGTCTTTGGCGTCAATGTGGACTGATTCGTTGTTGCCGGTAGTGAGCCAGACGCCGGGAGCCAGGTACGCGCGCTGTAGAACTTTGCCGCCAAGGTCGGGCGCGCCCGCGGTGGTCTGCGCGTCCCAGAGCGAAGCGGGAGGCGTGGCGGAGTGGCGCAGAAGGAAGACCATGGTTGCAATGAATGCGATGCAACCAGCCAGAGCAACCGCCGTTCCCCAATCCAACTGCGAACCGGCCTTGATCCGCTCGAGGAAGGTCGGTTTGCGCGGCGGGGTGAACTTGGGACGACACTCGCGCAGGCGCAAAGGCGCCAGGGCATCTTCCAGTTGCTTGATCTCGGGATCGGGCTCGCCGCTGCGGTCCCATAAATACTTCTCGTTCACAGGCCGGCCTCGTTTCTCAGCGCGTGCCGCAACAACTCCATGCCGCGATGCAGGTTCACCCGCACGGAACCATGGCTCAAGCCGGTGCGCTCGGCAATTTCCGGCCCGGTCATGCCTTCCACCAGGCGCATGACCAGCGTGTCGCGATAGGCCTCCGGCAGGTGCTGGATGATCTTGAGCACCGCAGCGGCCACCATCGCGGCCTGCGTCTTGGGCTCGTGACGCGCATGCTGATCGGTTATCTCCACTGAGCCGTTCTGCTCGCGATAAAAGTCCATGGCGCGGTTGCGGGCGATGGTCATCAGCCATCCGCCGAACGCCGCGGGGTCGCGCAGGGTCTTCAATTTGCGCAACGCCACCAGAAATACCTCCTGCACCAGGTCTTCCGCGTCCGCGGGTGGGACGCGCGCCAGCAGAGTTCCGTGCACCATGCGGGAAAAACGCGCGTAGAGCTCGCCGAAGGCTTTCATGTCGCCCCGCTGCGCGTCGGCCACCAGTTGGCGCAACCGGGGTGTTTCTTGCCCCACGGAGTTTTCAGCGGACACAGGCATGGCACGTTTGAAGGACGGAAAAACCATAACAGGTGTTAACCGCAACTTTGAAGCTTTTTGTTTTGACGGCAGGGGTTAACAGTGCCGGTGGGAGGCGCGTCCTTGCCTCAAATGCGGCACGTCTGCAAGCCGGCAAGGCTGTGGCGACGAGCGCGTGAGAGCTTGACTCTGCGACGAAAGGAAGCAACGCTATGAGAATTTCCAGCAAAATGCGTTTCTGGCTGACCGGAACCTTGGGCCTGGCGGCGTGGTTGACCGCTCAAGCCTTCGCTAGCGGTCCTCCGCCAACTCCTCCGCCGCCGGCTAACGTGAGTTCGGTGGGCGTCATTGGCGAAGCCAATGAGCCGGGCGAGCGGTTGGTGGTTTCCGGGCAAGTCTTTGCCCCCGACGGAGTCACCCCCGTCGCCGGCATCATCGTGTACGCGTATCAAACGGACGCTACCGGCGAATATCACAATGACGCCAACCGCGTGGCGCGCCTGCACGGCTGGGCCAAGACCGATGCCCAGGGTCGCTACGAGTTCCGCACCATTCGTCCGGCGCCCTATCCCGGGCGGAGCATCGCTGCGCACATTCACTTTCACGTGTACGGCGCGGGATTTCCGCTGCAATGGACGCCGGAACTGTTGTTCGCGGGCGACCAATTCATCAAGCGCGCGGAGATAGATTCTTCGGCCGCGCTGGGCAAGTTCGCCAACGTGCAAGCGCTGACCAAGGGCAGTGACGGCGTCCTGCATTGCTCGTTCAACATCCGAGTGAGCAGCACGACCAACTACCGCTGAATTATTTCTTCAGGTGCAGGCAGGCGACGGCGCCTGCGCCCGCCGGACAGCCCGGCCAGGGCGTGTCCGAGTTGAGATCGAAATAGAGGGCGTCTGCGGCCTCAGTTTGACTCGACCGCTGCCATTCCTCTTTTTGCGTGTAGCGGAAGTAGGTGATGGTGTGCGACGCGGGCTGAAAAGCGGCAATCAGGCGGTCCAGCATCGCGGCGTCAAAAACCTGGAGCCAGGTGCGGACGTCTTGCTTACCAAAGGGGACGCTGATCAGGCACGAGCCGCCGGGCCTCAACACCCGCCTGAATTCCGCCACGGCTGCGAGATAGCCTTCCGGGTCTGGTTCCGAATGGACGGCGCTGCCGACGTATCGGGAATTGTCCAGCCCCACGTGCTCGAGCACGGAAAGACTGACCACACAGTCAAAGGCTTCGTCGCGAAAGAAAGTGTGGCGCAGGTCACCGTAGACATAGGAGACACCTTGGCGACAGAAGCAGTCTTCTTCTGGAGCCAGGGTCATGATGGTGATTTTCTTGCCGCACAACTGAGGCCGACTCAAGATCAAGTGATGGTTTAAGGTTGAGCCTGCATCCAGCAGATAAGCCGACTCTTGCGACAACTCGTTCAACATCCACGGGTATTCCACCAGGCGTTCGTCCAGCCAGCGGCCGTAACCTGCGGGGAGTTGCCCAGATGGGAAGGGCGAGTCCAGAGCGCGCCGGAGTTCTCCGTCCTTATAGGCTCCGTAGAAGCGATGGTTGGAGTAATGTCCGGCGGACATGAGGAACAGGCGGGCCTTCAAGCTTTGCATTAACTTTTGCATCGCCAAACTTTGTCGCGGCGGCGGGAATCGCATCGTAAGACCGCCGAGAGCAACCATCCTACCATCGCGTCGCGGCGCAGCGATCACGGCGTGTCGAATCCGCGCTCTTAGCAACTCCTGAAGCCTGCCATGAATCCCACAGCTCGCAAGTTTTCTGCCAAGCCCAAGTTCTTCATTTAGTCTTGTGGCGCGCAAGGCGGCGGAGAAATCCGGAGCAAGAAGAGAAAGACTGCCGCATGCGGGACGTTTCCCGTACAATTGACCGGAATTCTTCGTCCGCAAGTTGCTGAAAACATCTGACTAGCCAGGTCTTGCAAGCGCAAGCCTGCATGGACCTTCAGGGGAAAGATTTGATTTCATTGAGAGCTTTGATTCGGTCGGGCCGTCTGCAAGCCGTGGCGATGGTTTTGTTGTGTTGCGCCTGGGGGCTGCAGGCGATGGGACAGTCGCAGCAGTCGCAACCCCAGCAGCCGCAACAGCAGCAACAAGCGCAAGAGGCTGATCTGCCGGCGGAAGACATCATCCAGATTCTGCAAGAGGACCCGCAGCTGCTGGCGGACGCGAAAGCGCAAATCGTGAGCCAGTTGCGCGACCGCGGCTATGCGGTTACCGAGCGGGAAATTACCGACGACCGTCTGTTCGGCCAGATACGTTCCGATGATCGCGTGCGCCACTTGATGAGTGACGAGTTGAAGCGTCGCGGATATGCGGTTACCGAGCCGGAAGCCGGGGCGCCATCGCAAGCCCGCCAGCCGGCGAGTGGGGCCGGCGCTCAAACGGGCGCGCAGCGCGGGCAAGGCGAGAAGGTCCAGCGTGAGGTCCGCGAAGGCAAAGAGCGCGCGACGCCGCAGAGCCAGTATCCGTTGCGCAACCTGCCGGCCATGCGCGACCTTTACACCCAGGCGCTGAATCCGACGGCAACGCTGGAGCGGTTCGGCGCGGCGCTGTTTCGCAACAGCGTGGCCACCGCGGAAAAGTCCGGAGAGAAAGCTGGATCAGACATCCCCGTGGGACCGGATTACATCGTTGGCGCCGGCGATGAGCTGGTGGTGGAGTATTGGGGACTGAGCACGCAGCGCCTGCAGCTCACGGTGGATCGCGAAGGCCGCGTGCTGATTCCCGAAGCCGGCGCGGTAGTGGTTGCGGGACGCAGCCTGGGAGAAGTGCAGGAGAGCATTACCCGCGCGCTGAAGCGCCAGTTCAAGAACATCAATGTGGAAGTGACGGTGGGCCGGCTGCGCACCGTTCGGGTGTACGTGGTGGGCGACGTGAAGAATCCCGGGGCGTATGACATCAGTTCTTTGTCCACGCCGCTGAGCGCGCTGATCGCGGCGGGCGGACCCACGGAAACAGGCTCGTACCGGCTGGTCCGGCATTTTCGCGGCAAAAAGCTGGAGGAAGAAGTTGACCTCTACGATCTGATGCTGAAAGGCGTGACCGGCGCGCAGGTGCACCTTGAATCAGGCGACAGCATTCTGGTTCCTCCGGCCGGTGCGCAGGTGACGATTGCAGGAACGGTCCGGCGGCCGGCGATCTATGAGATTCGCAACGAGCAGTCGCTGGACCAGGCGCTGGAACTGGCCGGCGGCGTGCCGGTTTCGGGCTCGCTGGCCAAAATTACGGTGGAGAGGATTGAGGCCCACCAGCGCAAGGAGATGCTGACCGTCAACCTGCCGCAAGGCGGCGACGCAGCAGCCGCGCTGGACGCATTCAAGCGCGTCCAGATCAAAGACGGCGATGCCATCACCGTCTCGCCGATACTCCCTCACAGCAATGAAGCGGTGTATCTCACCGGCCACGTGTTCCGTCCGGGCAAATATCCGTTTAAAGAAGGTGAAAAAGTAACGGACCTGATTTCGTCTTTTGCCGACCTGCTGCCTGAACCCGCAGAGCGCGCGGAAATTGTGCGGCTGCAGCCGCCGGACCTGAACCCGGCGATCATCGGGTTCAACGTGCGCGACGTGATTGAGAAGCGGACGTCCGCTCCCAGCTTGCGGCCGTTTGACACCATCCGAATCTTTGGCCGCTATGAAGTGGATGCGCCCAAGGTTTCCATTTACGGCGAGGTGCTGCGTCCCGGCGAGTATCCGCTCTCTGACCGCATGACCGCGGCGGAGCTGTTGCGCCTGGCGGGAGGCTTCAAACGCAGCGCTTACCGTGAGTCCGCCGACCTGGGAAGTTATTCCATCCTCAAGGGTGAGCGCGTAGAGCTGGAACATCGGCAAGTGGCCATTGGCCGCGCGCTCGCCGGGGAAGCCGATACGGACGTCCTGCTCAAGCCCGGCGACGTGCTCACCATCGGACAGATTGGCGGATGGAATGATATTGGCGGGGCCATTGCAGTGACCGGCGAGGTGCTGCATCCTGGGCGCTACGGCATCCAGCAGGGCGAGCGGCTCAGTTCGATCATGAAGCGCGCGGGCGGCTTCAGCGCGGACGCGTACCCTTACGGCGCAATTCTGGAGCGCGCGCAAGTCCGCGAATTTTCCGCCAAGAACCGCGAAGAGATGATCGGCAAGCTGCAAGACCAGGCTTCGCCCGGCGGCGTGCGAACGGTGAGCACTCCAGCCACCCGGCAGAACCAGCAACTCATCGAACGGCTGCGGCAGATTGCGCCCAGCGGGCGCATGCTCATCCACATTACGGCCGACGTGGACAAGTGGCGGAATACCTTTGTGGACGTTGAAGTCCGCCCCGGCGACACGCTTTATATCCCCAAGCGGCCGAATTTTGTGATGGTGGCGGGCCAGGTGTACAACCCGGCGGCAGTTACCTACAGCGCGGGCAAACACGCGGGATGGTACCTGCGGCAGGCGGGCGGTCCCACAAGCATCGCCAACAAGAAGGACATCTTCGTCATCCGCGCGAACGGTACGGTGGTGGGCAAGGGCTCCGGCGAATGGTGGTCCGGCAACGTGATGAGCGCGGTGCTGCAGCCGGGAGACACGATTTACGTGCCTGACAAAATCTCCGGCGGCAGCGGGATTTTCAAAAACGTGAGCCAGACCATATCGCTGCTCTCTGGCGCGGCAGTGGCTGTCAGCGTGATCAGGACTTTCTAAACGGAGTTTGCAAAATTGAATCCAATGGCGTTACCCCGGCCCTCATGCATTCTTCTGCTCGCGTTCGTTCTTGCCCTGGTTAGCACTGGATGGGGCCAGGAAACTGTGAAACCCACGGAGCAGTCAGACGGGAAACCCGTTCAGCAGGCCGATGATCCTGCCAAGGCCCCGGCCAGCAGCCAGCTCCCGGAAAAACCTGCGCCTCCGGCGGAGAAAAAGCCGGTGGAGAAAGAGCGGTCACCGGCCAGTGCCTCGCCCAAGGGATTTCTGCGTAACTTTGCTCAAGACCAAAAAGACATATGGACCAGCCCACTGCACGCTCGCGTGAGTGATCTGAATTGGCTTGCTCCCATGGCCGGCGTGACGTTCGGAATGATCAACGCCGATGCGGAGTTTTCTTCGCGGCTCTCCAATACCGGAACGCTGTTCAAACGCTCCAGTACGGCCTCGAATGGAGGGGTAGCGGTAATTCTCGCGGGGACCGGTGGGTTGTATTTTCTGGGAAGGATTCGGGAAGACGACCGGCAGCGGGAAACCGGCATTCTGGCCATGGAAGCGGCTGCGGACGCCGGGGTGGTGGTGGAAGTTTTCAAACTGGCCACGCAACGCCAGCGTCCTCAGGACGGAGCCGGACAGGGCAAATTCTTCCAGAGCAGTTCGATTTTGAATTCTTCATTTCCCTCGGCCCACAGCGTGGTAGCGTGGTCGGCGGCCACGGTGCTGGCGCATGAATATCCCGGCGTGTTGACGCAGGTGCTCAGCTACGGCCTGGCGACTGCCGTAAGCGTGACGCGCGTGACGGGCAAGCAGCACTTCACCAGCGACGCGGTAGTAAGCAGCGCCATGGGCTGGATGATTGGCCGCCATGTCTATTTTTCGCACCACCAGGGTGATCTGGCGGGCGGGATGTGGGGAACGTTTCATCACGACGGCCAGGAGGAAGGCGGGTCCATCGCGCACCGCTCGTCGCCGTATGTCCCCATGGACAGTTGGGTGTATGCGGCGTTTGACCGCCTGGCGGCGCTGGGCGCCGTCAACAGCGGGTTTGCCGGCTTGCGTCCTTGGACGCGGGCGGAGTGCGCGCGGCTCCTGGAAGAAGCCGAAGGCGAGGTGGACGAACAATCTGGCGATGAAGGCTCACGCGTGTATGCCGCGCTGGCCCGGGAGTTTGCTCCAGAGTTGAACGACACGCTGCGCAACGATGTAGCGATTGACTCGGTATACGCGCGCGCCACCAATATCTCCGGTACACCACTCACGGATGGCTACCATTTTGGACAGACCATCGTGAATGATTACGGGCGTCCGTACCAGAAGGGATTCAACGGGCTGGCCGGGTTTACCGCCAGCGGTTCCAGCGGCGCGCTGGGATTCTACCTTCGCGGGGAGTATGAACACGCTCCTTCGGCACCGGGAGTCTCACAAGCAGTGCTGGACCAGACCCTGCTTACCGACTTCAAGGTCCTGGGGCAGACGGCCGCGCCCATCGCAGCATTCAGCCAGCCCCGGTTGCTGGACACCTACGTGATGCTGAACATCAAGGGATGGCAGGCATCGTTTGGCAAACAAAGTTTGTGGCTGTCACCCACGCAAGATCCTTTCCTGCAAAGCACCAACGTCGAACCCATGTACATGCTCCGCGTATCGCAGACGGCGCCGCAGCAGTTGCCGGGCTTCTTGAAATACCTGGGGCCGTTCCGCACGGAATTCTGGGTGGGCAAGATGACCGGGCATCACTACATCAGCACACAGGGGCCGCTGGGCGACGTGGTCAGCCTGGGCCGGACGTTGTCCCGGCAGCCGATGGTGAACGGCACCAAGATCAACTTCAAGCCGACTCCAAATTTTGAGTTCGGCGTGGGACGCACCGGAGTTTTCGGCGGACCGGACTTCCCGATCACCGTGGGGTCCATGCGCCACGCGTTGCTTTCCACCACGAACGCGGCCGGGCGGGGGCACGATCCAGGCGACCGCCGGTCTACATTTGACTTCAGCTATCGCCTGCCGGGATTCCGCAACTGGCTTACGCTGTATGACGATTCGTTTGTGGAGGATGAGATATCTCCCATCGGCTATCCGCGGCGCGCTGCGCACACGCCCGGGCTCTACATGTCACAGGTGCCAGGTCTTCCGCATCTCGACCTGCGTGTGGAAGCCTCCTATACCAACCTGCCTGGGTTGATCCAAACGCCGGTGGGCGGCTTCTTCTACTGGAACACGCGTTACCTGGACGGCTACACCAACAAGGGCAACGTCATCGGAAACGGGACGGTGGGGCGGCAGGGAATTTCTCTGCGGGGATCGAGCACCTATTGGTTCGCATCCGACAAAACCGTGCAACTGGGGTACCGCAGCATGATCGCCGACGATATGTTCCTGGGCGGCGGCAACCTGCGCGACATCTATCTCAAGTCAGAATGGAGTTTCCGCAAGAGCGTTTCGGTTTCAGCGTTCCTGCAACACGAGTGGTGGAATTTTCCGTTGTTGAGCGCGGGACAGAAGCAGAATGATTTCACCGCGTCGTTTCAAGTAACATATTCGCCGCATTGGAGATTCAAACGTGGAAGCTAGCGGTTCCGCCCCCATCCCGATCTATGAACCTCCGCTGGGACCGGAGATCGGGAAGCCGGAAGGATGGGAACGCCGGGAGCAAAGCGCAGGTTTTGTGTCCAAACTGCGTTTGCTGTGGCGCGACCGCCGATTCTTGTGGCGCGTTACATGGATGACCGGGGTGTTGTCGGCGGTGGTGGCGTTGCTGCTTCCGGTGCACTGGAAAGGCGTGGTCAAGGTGGTCCCCAGCGAAGGCTCGGGCAGCATGGCGATGGGCGGCCTGCTCAGCCGGATCGCCAACAGCAGCGCTGCGTCCACGGGTTCAAGTTTGGGATTGGGGCTTGACGCGGCGAGTCTGCTGGGCGCCAAGACTCCCGGCGCGTTCTATGTGGAAGTCCTGAAAAGCCAGACGGTACGCGACCGGTTGATAGACCGCTTCGATCTGCAAACGCACTACTGGATGGGCGCCGGCCGATTCCCCTCGCTGAAAGGCAGCCGCTTCAAGACGCGCAAGAAGCTCGCGGCATTCACTGACATTGAAGAAGACAAGAAGAGCGGCGTCATCACGGTAACGGTCACCGACTACGACCAGCGGATGGCAGCCGCGATCGCCAATGCCTACATCCAGGAACTCAACCGCGCATCCGCCGACTTGAATGCGTCTGACGCGCATCGCGAACGCATCTTCCTGGAAGACCGCCTCAAAGGCGCCCGGCAGGATCTGGCGCGAGCGTCCGAAGAGCTGACGCAGTTCTCCAGCAAAAACAGTGTTATGGATCCGCAGTCGCAAAGTCGCGCCATGATGGATGCGGCGGCACGGTTGCAGGGAGAGCTCATCGCCAGGGAATCCGAATTGCGGAGCCTGGAACAGATATATTCCGCAGACAATACCCGAGTCCGCACCTTGCGGGCACACATCAGCGAACTACAGTCGCAACTCAAGAAGATGGTTGGAAGCTCCGTGTCGGCGCAAGGCACGGTCGAAGCAGCAGGCACGGTGCCTTATTCCATGCGAACGCTGCCGGCCCTGGGCACGCGCTACGCCGATCTGTACCGGGAAACCAAAATCCAGGAAACGGTGTACGAGTTCCTGACGCAGCAATACGAGATGGCGAAGATCCAGGAAGCCAAAGAGCTTCCCATGGTGAGAACCATGGACCCGGCGCTGCCGCCGGAAAAGAAATCAGGTCCCATACGGACGTTGGTGGTGAGCGCTAGCATGATGCTAGGTCTGTTCATGGCTTGCTCCTGGACCCTGGGCCGAGCGGCGTGGGACCGCGTGCCGGCGCACGATCCGCGGCGGCAGTTGGCGAAGGAGATTGGGAGTGACGTCCACAGCTTTGCCGCAAGATTCAGGCGAGGGAATTCGTAATTGTTTTGATATCGAAGTCAGCGGAGCGACAACCCGAGTGCCCCTGAGAAATATCAACCCGTTTCGGCGATTCCCGGCCAAGCCGGCCAGCAGCGTTGAACCTTACTTTCGCAAAATGGCGCAGTTGATCCCTGCGCTGCCCTACCAGGCCATTGATCAGATCGCTGCCGCCTTCCTGGAGGCATTGCAGGAAGGCAGGAGAGTTTTTGTCTTCGGCAACGGCGGCAGCGCCGCGTCCGCTTCGCACATGGCCTGCGACATGAACAAGGGGCTGGGGGAGCAGACGTCGGCGCGACGCATGAAAGTAATGGCGCTTACCGATAACGTTCCGGTGATGACGGCGCTGGCCAACGACTACGGTTACGAACATGTGTTCTCTGAACAGTTGAAGAATTTTGCCCAGGAACGCGACGTGGCCCTGGCCATCAGCGGGAGCGGCGACTCGCCCAATATTCTTTTGGCGTTGAAGACGGCGCGCGCGATGGGGGCCCGTACGGCGGGCGTGGCCGGGTTCCATGGCGGGGCGATGAAGTCCTTGTGCGATATTTGCGCGGTGGTGCCGTCGGACGACATGCGGATGATTGAAGACATGCATCACGCCATCCTGCATTCCATCTTCACCGCCATGCGGGAGACGCTGCGGGCCGAACAAGAAGCGGCCGCGGCAGCAGGACGGTTCGGCAGATAACTGCTGCCGCCAGTCATCAATCCATGCGAATCGCATTTGATCTGCGGAGAATCCACAACCCCGGTATCGGCAGGTACATGAAGGGCCTAACGGAAGCCGTGCTTGCGCTGGCGCCGCAAAACGATTACCTGTTGATTTTGCCGCCCGGCGGGGAAGAGATGGTCGCCGGCGCATCCTCCCGCGTGGAGCGAATCATTACTCCGCTGAAGTATTACTCATTGCGCGAACAGATTGAGCTGCCCGCCATGTTGCGCCGCCACAGAGTAGACCTGCTGCACGCGCCGCACTTCAATCTGCCGTTGCTGCGGAGCTGTCCCACGGTGGTAACTTTGCACGATGTGATTTACCTGGCTTGTCCGGACGACTTGTCGTCTCGGCTGGGCCGATGGTATTACCGCGGCATGATGATGGCGGCTGCTCGGCGCAGTAGCCGGATCGTCACTGATTCCGAGTTCTCTAAGAGTGACTTGATCCGTTATCTGCATGCCGACGCCGCGAAGATAGATGTTATCTATCCTGGGGTTGATCCGCTCTTTCAGCCAGTTAGCGACGAAGCCAGGCTGCAGGGCGTCCGCACGCGCTACGGCATTGAAGGCGACTACCTTATATATACGGGCATTTACAAGCCACGCAAGAACCATGCCGGGCTGTTGCGCGCGTTTCAGAGCCTTCTGCGCCGTCGCGTCTCAGTGCAGTTGGTGCTGGCCGGCCCTTTGAATGAAGGTGAAGCAGAGTTGCGTAAGCTGGCCGGCGAGCTGGGCGTTGCGGAGCGCGTGATCTTTACTGGGTTTGTCAGCGACGCCGACCTGTCTGCGCTGTACTCGGGAGCGCGAGTCTACGCGTGCCCGTCGCTTTACGAGGGATTTGGTTTTACCGTACTGGAAGCCATTGCGTGCGGCGTGCCGGTGGTCTGCGCCAGGGAAACATCTTTGCCGGAAGTCGCCGGCGATGCGGCCCTCTACGCCGACTCTCGCAACCCGGAAGAATTCGGCGCAGCCCTGCATCGCGCCTTCAGCGACGATGAGCTGCGCACAGCGCTACTCGAGAAAGGTCGCAAGAATGTCCGGCGCTTCCGCTGGGAGACCGCAGCGGCCCTGGTACTGGCCGTGTATGATCGCGCGCTGGGTGGCGGCGTGCGCCAACAAGTTGCTGCGTGATCTGTTCCGCGGCCACAGCCCATCAAGCCCACGGCGCGTGAGCGCCGAACGGTGATGATCGTCGAAGACGCAGCGCGCGTCGTTGATCGTTGAGGAGACAAGTCCCGGTGAGAATCGCCATTGATCCTTGGGTGCTGGCCAGCCGCTTCAGTCATCACGGAACGCACGTGTATGCGCGGAACCTGGTCGCCCAATTTCATAAGCTGGCTGCCTCGCATGCGGGAGTGGAGTTTTGTCTCTTCCGGCCGTCCGGCAACGTGAACGGCGACAAACTTTTCCAGCCGAGCCCGGGCTTTGAACTGGTTGCAGCGCCGATGGTGCGGAACGATCGGCTGTGGCGGTTGGCGGGCGCTAATCGCGCGGCGGCGCGTTCGCATGCCGACCTGCTGTTTTCTCCGACCTCGAATACTCTGGCCTGGGGCAAGGTGCCGGTGGTGGCGACCATCCATGACACCACGCCCACGGTGATGCCTTCGCACTCGGGCCGAGTCAACTTCATGTTGCGGTCGCTTATGAGGGCCGCGGTAAAGTTCTCGCGGGCCATCATCACCGTTTCCGAGTATTCCAAGCAAGATTTGATCAAGACATACGGCGTGGCCGGAGAGAAGATATCGGTGGTCTATAACGGATATGACCGCAGCGTGTTCAACGCGGCGCCAGTTGATGCCGAAAAGCTGCGCGTGCTGCGCGAAAAACTGGGGATTCGCCGGCCATATGTGTTTCATCACAGCGTTATCCAACCCAGGAAGAATTTGGTCAGACTGATTCAGGCGTATCGTCTGCTGTTGGAGAAGAACCCGAGTATGGAGCTTGACCTGGTGCTGGCGGGGCCGCTGGGCTGGCAGTATGAGGGCGTGGTAGCTGCTGCCCAGGGGCATGAACACGCACGCGGGCGGGTGCTGTTGCCCGGAGCTTTAGCTGACGTTGAACTGGCCGCGCTGATCAAGGGCGCGTCGCTGGTGGTGATACCGTCGTTATACGAAGGTTTTTGTTTACCGATGATTGAAGCCATGGCCTGCGGCGCGGCGGTGATCGCGTCGGGAACGTCCTGCTTGCCGGAAGTTTCCGGGAAGACGCTGCGGTATTTTAATCCAACTTCAGTGGAAGAAATGGCGGAGCAGATGCAATCTGTTCTCTGCGACGCTGCGCTGGCCCGCGAGCTGCAGCAGAGAGGACTGCAGCGGGCAGAAGCGTTCAGTTGGGAACGCTGCGCGGAAGAAACGCTGCGAGTGTTGCTGAACGCCGCACCGGGAGACGAACCCAAAATGAGCGACTGCGTGAGGCAATGATGGACGAGACCATGACCACAGCGCTTCCCGGCAAGAGGCAATCGAGCCGGATGGCGGTGATCATCGCGGTGGCCGCGGTGTCCCTGGTGGTGGCGTCTTACGCGAACCTTCTGGTGCTGGCATTGGCGCTGGGGATGGTGGCGTTGGTGTTGGCCAGTGTCCGTTTCAAGCCTTTGCTGTTGGCCGTGGTCTTCTTCCTGCCGGTGGCGCCGTTTCTGAGCTGGGACTTTGTCATCAAGGACCTGGGAACGCTGCTTCGCGTCTGTTTGTTCGCCGGAGCGCTGGTGAGCCGCTTGCGCAACCGGGAGTCCATTCGAAACTGGCTGTTTTCCGGCCGCATGACCTGGGCCATGCTGGGCTATTGCGCCGTCGCGTTTTGTTCCGCCGTGGTATTCAACGCGCCGACCGGCGCGGCAGCCCGCGAACTGATGCGCCTGGCCTCATACCTGTGCTTCTACTACGTGATCAGCGATTGGGTCAGGAGTGATGATGATTTTGCCGGCGTGGCCAAGGCCCTGATGCTTTCGACGCTGTGCGTGGTCGCGTTTGGCTTTTACCAGGTCGCCGTTGGCGACTACTCGCGGTTGTACGACGCGCTGTATCCCGTGCAGGATGAGCTTCTCAAAAATCCTCCGTGGTCGGGACGCATCACCTCATTCCTGAGCCACTTCAACGGGCTGGCCGGATACTTGAACCTGGTGATTCCATTTTGTATTGGCTTCGCGTTACGCGCACGCGACGTTGTTTTGCGGCGGCTCAGCGTGATGTGCTTCGTCTTCAGCAGCATCGCTCTCTTGTTGACCCAAAGCCGCGGCGGATTGCTGACCTATGCCGGAATCCTTTTGTTGAGCGCGTATTTTCTTGTGCCGACGCGCAAGCTGCGAATTCAGTGGACAGGCGCGCTGTTGGCGATGGAAGCAGCGTGCGCGGTGGTTGTGGGTATGGTGTTTGAGCGGCTTGCCGGCGTGGACCAATACACCGCGATCACGCGGCTGGGAGTTTGGGCCGGCGCTGCCAGCGTGTTCACGGGAGCACCGCTGGCGGGGATCGGCTTTGGCAATCTGCGGGAATCGTTGGGCGGCGTGATCGGCTTGCCGGAAGGCGCGGTCCTGGACGCGCACAATCTGTACCTGGAGTTGCTGTCAGAAACCGGAATCATGGGTTTCGCGGCTTTCGCTGTTTTCATGGTGATCGCGCTGCGGCTGGCCTTGCGCATTCGGCGCCGGGCCCAGGGAGACATGGAAGGCGTGATTGGATTTGCCGCATTCGCCGGGATTGCCGGTGTGCTGTTGCACGGCCTGGTGGATTACATGTTTCACACCACGCCGCAGTTTGCCGCGTTGTTCTTTCTGGTGCTGGGCCTGTTGAACGCCGCCGGCTCCCGTCAGGAAGCGGCGCCGTCGTCCTTGCGCTCAAATTGATTTGTGTTACGCGATTGATATGGACCCGTTACAGCAGCTCAAACGAAACTGGGAAGGATTCGCGCAGACGGACCCGTTGTGGGCCATCTGCACCGATCCGCTCAAAAAGGGCAATCGCTGGACGCCCGAGGAATTGTTTGCGACGGGACGCGAGGAAATTGACCGCGTTCTCGATTGTATGCAGTCACTGGGGCTTGAGCCCGACTGGAAATCACCGGCCCTGGATTTCGGATGCGGCGTTGGCCGCTTGACGCGCGCGTTGGCGGGCCGTTTTGAGGAGTGCTGGGGCGTGGACATTTCGCCCAGCATGATTCAACTGGCGGAAGAGTACAACCGCGATCTTCCGCACTGCCATTTCCTGGTGAACGACGCCGAGCGCATGGAAGCATTTCAGGAGAATCATTTTGGTTTTATCTATACCAGCATTGTGCTCCAGCATATTCCGGAGAAGTACGCGAAGAGCTACGTGGGCGAGATGGTCCGCCTGTTAAAGCCCGGCGGAGTCCTGGTGTTTCAGATACCGGACCGCTTTCGCGCGGGGGTGTTCACGCGCATACGACAGAAGCTGGCTCTGCGGTCGCGCCTCAAGAGGTTGGCCGGACGGCAGGAAAGCTTCGCGATGGAAATGCATTGCATCGCGGAAAACGCGGTGCGCCAACTGGTCGAGCACAACAACGCCAAGGTGTTGGACGTCCGGCTGACGAACTCTTGCGATCCTTCCTTCAGCGGCCACCTGCGCTACCTGGAAGAAGAACCGGCGCGAGGGTTTGTGAGCAAGCAATATTGTGTGGTGAAAAACGCGGCCGGAGACGAGCGGCCATGAGCGGGACAATGCGCGTAGGTTTTGATGCGCGCTGGTACAACGATTCCGGCGTGGGCACGTACGTGGCTGAATTGCTCCGCGCCCTGGCCCCATTGCAGACGGACGTGCATCTGGTGGTGTACGACGACGCGGGCAATCCGGTGCCCGGGCTGGAGCGTTTGCCGCTGGAGCGGATCCCGGTGGACGCGGGGAAGTATTCGCTAGGCGGAATGCGCGCGATGGCGCGGCGCTGCCGCGATGACCGGCTGGACGTTTTTCATAGTCCGTTTTATCCTTCGCCGTTGAATGCGCCGTGTCCCGTGGTGGTGACCATCCATGACCTGATTCCGTTTCTCTTTCCCATCTACGCGTGGCCCAAGCGGGAGATGGTGAAAGCGGGGTACCGGAGGGCGGGGCGAGTAGCCAGCCAGGTGATTGCCGGGTCATCGCACACCGCGCGCGACGTGGAGAGAATCCTGAAAGTGAAGCCGGACAAGATTACGACGATCGCATATGCTGTGTCGGCGGCGGAGTTTCGTCCCGAGCGCAATGCCTCAGAACTGAAATTGTTGTGGGACAAGTACGCGTTAAAGCAGCCTTACACTGTGGCAGCCAGCGCGCGCAACTGGAGCACCAAGAACCTGGAGAGCGCGCTACGGGCGCTGCAAGCGGCGGGGGAGATTGCGGGCGTCAAATTTCAGACTGCGGTGTACGGCGTGTGCGATGGGCTGGATGCCGCAGGCGGAGAGAAGCGCTGGCCTCAGCTGAACCTGGCGCGAGTGGGTTACGTTTCCGCTACGGAGCTGGCCATGCTGTACCGTCACGCGGAACTATTTATCATGCCTTCGCTCTATGAGGGTTTTGGGTTGCCGGTGGTGGAGGCGATGGCGTGCGGCTGTCCGGTGATTACCTCCAACGGTGGAGCGTTGGCGGAGGTCGCAGGACAGGGCGCGCAGGTGTTTCAGGCGATGGACGTGGAAGGCATGGCTGCGGCGGCTGCGGCGCTGATGACCAGTCCCGCCGTGCGCGACCGCTGGCGGCTCGCTGCTCTGCGTCGCGCTGCGGAGTTTTCCTGGAACAGGGCAGCGATGGAGACAATAGCGGTATATCATCGGGCGTGTCGCGGTGGGATCTCGGGAAAACGCGCGTGAGACGCTCGGCATCTTTTCATCTTGGAGCTTAAGTGCCGGTAGCAGCGACGGAAAGGCTGAAAACCAATCCGCAGGCCAGAGAAAGGCCGAGCGCGGCGAGCGCACGCTTGCTGAAGCGCGCGGTGGACGTTGCCGGCGCGGCGATCGCGATGGTCGTGTGTGCTCCGGTCATCGGAATGCTGGCGCTGCTGGTGAAATTGCAGGATGGAGGCCCGGCGATCCATCGCCGGCGGGTGGTAGGGCTGGCGGGCGAGTTTGATGCTTTCAAACTTCGCAGCATGCGCGTGGATGCGGATGCCATCCTGCAGCGCGACGCGAAATTGCGCGAAGAATTTGAAAGCAACTTCAAGTTGAAAGACGATCCGCGAGTCACGCGCGTGGGGGCGTTCCTGCGGAGGAGCAGTCTGGACGAGCTGCCGCAGTTGTGGAACGTGCTCACAGGACAGATGAGCCTGGTGGGGCCGCGCATGATCACCCGCGCGGAGCTTGATAAATTTGGCGAAGCGGCGTGGATCTTCACGCGCATGAAGCCCGGGCTGACCGGCTACTGGCAAGTCAGCGGCGCAGCCAACGCGACATACGAGCAGCGCGTGGCCATGGAAGTCCACTACGTTGAGAACTGGTCATTGCTGGTGGACTTAAAGATTCTGGCGATGACGCCGGCCCGAGTCATTCGCGGGCCGAGGGCCGGCTGATGGCAAACATTCTGGTTACCGGAGGCACCGGCTACGTCGGCTCAGTGTGTTGCGCCGAACTGTTGCGCCAGGGACACCGCGTGACGGTGGTGGATGACCTTTCCACCGGATTTCGCGATGCAGTGGCGCGCGGCGCAGAGTTCCATCAGCTTGACGTCGGCGACCGGCGCGAATTACGGCAGGTTGTCCGCCGCAACGACTTTGACGTCGTATTTCATTTCGCAGCGAAGGCGCTGATTCCGGAGTCGGTGAGCAATCCCGGCGTGTTCTTCGAGAAGAACGTTGCGGCGGGAATCGCCATGCTGGAGGTGCTGCGCGAAGCGGGGATTCGCAACATTGTGTTTTCGTCGTCGGCCGCGGTGTATGGCGCGCCGGAGAAAGTCCCGATTGAAGAAGAAAGCCCGCTCCGACCTATGAACTCCTACGGGCTGACCAAGCTAATGATGGAACAGATACTGGAGTGGTACGCGCGGGCTTACGGATGGAGCGCAATCGCATTCCGCTATTTCAGCGCGGCTGGGGCGACGGCGGAACTGGGAGAGCGGCATGAGCCGGAAACGCACGTCATCCCGCTGCTGCTGGAAGCGGCGGCCGGGGAGAGAGCCAGCTTCAGTATTTACGGAGATGATTACGATACGCCCGACGGCACTTGCCTGCGGGACTACGTTCACGTGGTGGACATTGCGCGCGCCCACATCTGCGCGTTGCAGAAAATGGGGCAGCCGGGAATGCGGACGTACAACATCGGCACCGGCGTGAGCTACTCGGTGCGCGAGCTGTGTGTCGCGGCGGAGGAGGCGACCGGGCGGCAAATTCCGGTTCGCGTCGCCGCACGGCGGGAGGGCGATCCGCCGGCGCTGTGCGCGAGTCCGCGGCGGATCATGGACGAGCTGGGGTGGAAGCCGGAGCATTCGTCGCTCAGGGAAATACTGGAATCGGCCTGGGATTGGCAACAGAAGCGCTGGAAGCAGAGGCAGGTGAAAAACGTGGGAGCCGCTTCGTCGCGATGAAAGCGTTCATTCTCGCGGCAGGCAACGGAACCCGGCTACGCCCGCTGACGGACAAAGTTCCCAAGTGCCTCCTGCCTATTCAGGGCGTTCCGCTGTTGGAGATTTGGCTGCGCCATTGTGAAGCGGCGGGCGTGCGTGAAGCGCTGGTAAACTCCCATGCGCACGCGCAACAGGTCAAAGAGTTTGTCGCCGGCCGCGCGGGCGTTGTGCAAGTGAGCGTGGCGGAAGAGCCGGAGCTGCTGGGCAGCGCGGGGACGCTGGCGGACAATCGCGGCTTGGTTGCCGGCGAAGGTGCTTTCTTCGTGTTCTACGGAGATGTGTTGACCAACGCCAGCTTGAGTGCGCTGTGGGAGTTTCACCGGGAGAAGAGATTGCCGGTGACATTGGGAATCACCCAGGTGGCAGATCCCTCGCGTTGCGGGATCGTTTCTGCGGATGAGAGCGGGATTGTGCGTGGCTTCGTGGAGAAACCGTCTCATCCGGAGAGCAACTGGGCGTTCGGCGGCGTGATGGTCGCCAGCCAGGAGATTTTTGACGCGATTCCAGGGCGGCGTCCTGCGGATATTGGGTTTGATGTGTTGCCAAGGCTTGTAGGGCGAATGGCGGCATACCGGATATCGAGCTACCTGATGGATGTTGGCACGCTAGAGAACTACCGGGCAGCGCAAGAGTCATGGCCGGGATTGTGAGGAAGACGAGAGTGGAGTTGGCGGGAGTGATTTTCGATCTGGACGGGGTAGTGGTGGACAGCCATCCGGTGCACGTGATGGCGTGGAAAACTTTGTTCGCGTCCCTGGGGAAGAAGGTTTCAGACGGTGATTTATCGTTCGTGCTGGACGGGCACAAGCGAGACACGATCCTGCGGCATTTTCTGGGCGAGTTGGGCGCAGATGAGTTGAAAGAGTACGGGGAAAGAAAGGCCACGCTTTATCGCGAAACAGCGACGGAACTCAAAACCATTGCAGGGCTGGGAGGGTTCATGGATGCCGTGGAAGCAGCCGGATTGCCCATGGCGGTGGCCAGCTCAGCGGGGCGAGCTCGCGTTGAGCATACGCTGAATGCACTGGGGATCGCGAAGCGCTTTCGCACGGTGGTGACCGGCGATGACGTTGCCGCAAGCAAGCCTGATCCGGCGGTGTTTCAATTGGCGGCCCGCGAGCTGGGCGTGAAGGCGGAGTCCGTCCTGGTGTGCGAGGATGCGGTGGCGGGAGTGGAAGGCGCAAAAAGGGCGGCGATGAAATGCCTGGCGATTGCCGCCAATGGCCGGGGGCCGCTGCTGAAGCAGGCTGGAGCAGATTGCGTGGTTACGGATTTTACACAAGTGAGTCTGGATGAGTTGAGAGGGCTGTTTGGGAATCAGTAAGGCGTGCCGCCCCTATGGGGCTTCGTTGTATTTGTGCTGGTCACCCAGGCCTTCCGGCCTGGGCTAACTCATCTGGCGCCTCCGGCGCTTGAAGATGGTGGTTGGAAGGCAGCCTTCTCGGAAATGAAAATGCATAGGTCCTTCGACTCCGCGCCGGTCAGCGTCGTAAAAAGAAAAATCTCTGTGGCGCTGCGCTCAGGATGACATGGGTGATTGATGGGCCGCGAGTACCGAACACCTACGCAACGCGTCTAATGATGATTTGATAGTTCTAAAACATTTTGCACGCTGGCAGGCCGGAAGGAGCTAACTTCTCAGCCTGCCAGAATGCCTGAGCAAGACGGCAAACGGCCTTTCGATCAACCGATGGCCGCCCTTCTCAGTTCGCGGGACGCGAAGTCATCAATCACTTTGGCGGCGGGGCGGGCGCCGCGGCGAATCACCTGTTGGGAAAATCGCTCCATTTCTTCAAGTTGCGGGCTGAATTGCAGTAGCAGCAGGTCCACGCCGGCTTCTTCAAATTCAGCAATTCGCTCAGACACCTGCTCCGGAGTGCCGACCAGCCCGGACCTGAGCCCGCGATTTGATACGGAATAGTCTTCGAGCGAAACGCGCTGCTCCAGTTGGGTGTTGGCCAGCCATTGCTGGTAGTTGCCGTAGCCGGCGGCGTTCTGCTTCACGTCAGTAATGCGGCGCAGCTCCTGCTGGGCTTCTTCTTCGCTGTCGCGGACGATGGCGTAGGCGGCCACGCCGAACTGCATGCGTGGCAGGCCATGTTTTTCGCGGCGGGCGGAGAGATCGCGGATTTTTTCGCGAATTTTCTCCGGCGGGTCGCCGTGCATGACGTATGCGTCGCACTTCTGGGCAATCAGGTTCTTGGCGGCTTCCGATTCGCCGCCGGCGTAGATCACGGGACGCGGTCGCGAGACCGGCTTGGGCTGCAGGACGAGATCGTCCACGCGGTAGTACTTGCCGTGGTAGCTGAAGTGGTCCTGCTTCCACGATTGATCAACCACGTCAAGCCACTCGGAAGTGCGGGCATAGCGGTCATCGTGCTGGTCAAATTGCACGCCGTATTTGCGGGCTTCTTCCGCCCACCAGGAAGAAACAACGTTGAGGGAGAGGCGGCCGTTGCTGATGTGATCAATGTTGGCGGCCTGCTTGGCCAGCAACGCAGGGTTGTGGAAGGTGGGCCGGACGGCGACCATCAGCTCAAGGCGATGGGTGACGGCGGCCAGAGCGGCAGCGGTGGACCAGGCGTCAAGCGAGGGCTCTTCCGGGCCTTTGATGTCATTGAGATTGAGTTCGGCGATGAGTGTGAGATCAAAACCGATTTCTTCACTGCGGCGGGCGAGGCGGCTGATGTACGGCCAAGTGGCCTGCATGTTTTCATCTTCAACGTTGCGCAGCCAGCCGCCGAAAACAGGGAGCCAATATCCGTAGCGCATTATGCAGCCTCCCTTGCTTCGAATTCGAGGAAGTCCACGAGGCGGACAAAGGGGTCAAAGCCCACGACGCGGGGGCCGTCGGCGACGAAGTTGGAGAGGGCGTTGACGTCGTAGAAGTAGAGCTGGCCGTCGCGGTCGTCAATGATGTACTCGACGCCGCCGACTTCGATGTTGGATTCGCGCATGATGCGCTCCACGCCACGGATGGCTGCGTCCGGCGGAGTGTAGCCTTCCACTTTCAGGCCGCTCTTGGGGGCGTCCACGGGGCAAGCGGCGCGGTTCAGTTCCTGGCCGCCGGTGGTGCGGCAGATGTCCGCCGGGCAGAGGTCAAAGGTCTCGCCGGTGAGATGGACTTTGATGCCGTAGAGAAACTTGCAATCAACAACTTCAACGCGGACGATGTGCCCGCCGCGCGCCGGGATAAATTCCTGGACAAGGGCCGTGGTGTCGAGGCCGAGGTCGAGGGCCGCTGGGCTGGCAGGATCGGCGTGGACGGATTCTTCCAGGTGCTCACGCGTTTGGAACTTCTTGACGCCAGCGCCGCTGCCGCCGATGTTGGGCTTGACGACGATGGGGAAGCGCAGACCGTCGGCGGCTTCCAGAGCGTCGGCCGGGGAGTTGATGACGCGCGTCTTGGGATAAGGAAGCCCGAGCGATTCCAGCAACGAGAGCTGAAGGGCCTTGGAGGTCTCGTAACGAAAAGCCTTCTGGCCGTTCACCACGCGCTTGCCGCGCTGCTCCAGATGCGCGAGATAGTACAGCGTGTAGAAGATGCCCTGGCCGTGGCCGCGGCGATAAGCAGAGGGGCTCATGCGGTTGAAGATCAGCGAGTAGTTGCCTTCGCCGTTGAGCTGCGCAGGGTCAAAGTGATGCTGAGCGGCGTTGACGCGGATGAAGGGCGTCCCGCGGCGTTCCAGTTCAGCAAACAGCGGCTTGAACCAGTGCGGATGTTCGTAGTAAATCGCGATAGGTTGTTTGGACATGCTTTCCTCATTGGTTGAGGACCGCATCTGGCATGAGCAGCCGGAAAAGAAGAAGGCCGCTCAGCTTGAGCGGCCCCTGACTTTCGAAATCTCGTGAAACTTAGAAAAGATTACGCGTCACCGGTCGCTCGCCCCATACAACAACACATGCACATGGCCATAGCCATGTTGGAGGCGGACGCCGGGTTGGCGCAGTAAGACTGCATATTGAATCAGTAGATTTAAACAGATGCGGGGGCGGGAGTCAATGAAGTAGGTTGTGTCTCCTTGCGGATACACTGCAAAGTAGAAACTTGGCGGGCCATAGCTCCGCTCGCAGGGAAAGGCCGATGTACCCTTTTGCGATTGACGTTAAGTCCTTCCTGATGTATAATAACTCTTTTATTTACAGCACCTTATAGGGATTTAGGTATCCCCGGGGATGGGTAGTCCGTCGCCGGGGAGGGACCAGGGGATGACTCCGGGGATGTTTGGAGCTAAGTCCTTATTTTTCGGGGATGAACGGGGAGGGGGTGGCCGCGGAGCGGCCACATCGCCGGGATCGCCGACATCGCAACGCGATCGCCGGAATCGGAAAACAGGACAGGGGTTTGATGCGAGAGATGACGAGAACTGCCAAGACTGCCAGGATTGGGAGCCTGTTCCTCATCCTGTTCACGGGCTGGGCTGCCAAGGCTGTTGGTGCTCCGGACGGGATTCCCCGAGAATTGGCGCGGCAGCGGGCGCAGCAGGTTTCTGATGTTCGCTACCGGCTGAGCTACACGCTTGTCCCGAAGGCGGCGTCGGTCAGCGGACATGAGGAGCTGCGGTTCGTCCAGAATGCGGACGCACGCGGTATCCTGCCGGAGTTGCTCGACTTCCGCGAAGGGGCCATCAGCAGCCTGACCGTGAACGGGCAAGCGGCGCCGGCGGCGATGGAGAATGGACACGTCGAGCTGCCGGCCAAGCTGCTTAAGCTGGGCGAAAACGTGGTGGAGATTGATTTCACCGCACCGGTAGCGCCGGCAGGGAAGGCCTTCACGCGTTTCGAAGACAAGGACGACGGCAGCGAATACATCTACACGCTGTTTGTGCCCATGGATGCCGAGATGGCGTTTCCGTGCTTTGACCAGCCGGACATGAAGGCCAAGTTCACGCTGACGGTGACCGCGCCCGAAGAGTGGATTGTGATTTCCAATGGAGCGGTGCAAAGAACTAATGCCGGAGTTGGTGAGCGATTGCGTCGGACAGAATTTGCCGAAACCAAGCCCATCAGCACATATCTGTTTGCGTTTGCCGCAGGACCGTTCCAGAAAGTCCACGAAGTTCCGGGAATGCCGGGGCTGTACGTCCGCAAGTCGAAGCTGGACAAAGCGGAGGCGGAAGCCCACGCGGTCCAGCAGATTACCTCAGACGGCATGAGGTATCTTTCGGAATATTTCCAGCAGCCGTTTCCGTTTCCCAAATATGACATGGTGTTGCTGCCCGGCTTCGCCTACGGCGGTATGGAACATGCCGGGGCAACGTTTCTGCGGGAAGAATCCATCCTGTTTCGCACCTCGCCAACGCACAGCGACCGCTTGAACCGCGACATCCTGCTGCTGCACGAACTGACGCACCAGTGGTTCGGCGACCTGGTGACCATGCGCTGGTTTGACGATCTTTGGCTGAAAGAAGGTTTTGCGCAGTATATGGCGTACCAGACGCTGGCGTCGCTGAAGCCGACCGACAACATCTGGAAGCGGTTCTATCAGGCGATCAAGCCGGCGGCGTATGGGATTGATTCCACGCCGGGGACCACGCCGATTTACCAGGAGATCGCTAACCTGAAGGACGCCAAGTCGGCCTACGGCGCGATTGTCTATTCCAAAGCGCCGGGCGTGCTCAAGCAACTGGCGTTTGTGCTGGGGGAAAACAAGTTTCGCGATGGTTTGCGGCTCTATCTGAAAGAGCACGCCTACGCCAACGCTGAGTGGAGCGACCTGGTAGGAGCGTTGGAAAAAGTTTCCGGCAAGAAGCTGGGAGACTGGGCGAACGCGTACATCCGCCGGCGCGGCATGCCGCAGGTGGATGTGGAATGGAAGTGCGATCCGAAGAAAGGCGTGACCCGCGTGTTTCTCACGCAGCATGACGCGTTGAATGAAGGCGGAACATGGCCCATAGCAACGCAGGTGCTGCTTAACTATGGCGCCGCGGAGTCGGTCGTCCGTGCTGACTGGCAACGCGGGAAGACAGAGTTCGAGCAGGCCGGCGCAGTTTGTCCGCAGTGGATCTTCGCCAACGACCGAGACCACGCTTACGGCCGCTTTCTGCTGGACGCGAAAAGCCGCAAAGCAGTGACGGAGCAGATGAGCGGGATTACTGATGTGTTTGAGCGTACGCTGCTGTGGGGATCGTTGTGGGACTCAGTGCGCGAGGCGGAGATGGATCCACAGGAATACGTTGAGCTGGCGCTGAGGTCGCTTCCCGCGGAAAAAGACGAAGCACTAGCGCAGAGCATGATCGGCCGGACAATCTTTGCGCTGCACAAGTATCTCAGCGATGATGCGCGCGCGCTGATTGTACCGAAGGCAGAAGCCCTGGCGTACGACCAGATGCTGCATGCGCCGCAGAAAGACATGAGGATTGTCTGGTTCCGCGCGCTGCGTGCCGTCGCTGAGACGCCGCAGGGGCGGGATTGGATCAAGCAGATCCTCGCGGGGAAGCTGGAGGTGCCGGGAGTGGAAGTGCGTCCGCTGGACCGCTGGCAGATGGTGACCGGGCTGGTGGCGCTGAATGATCCTGAGTCGGAAGCGTTGCTGGTGGCGGAAGAGAAGCGCGACCCGTCGGGTGAAGGAAGAAAGTATGCATTCGTCGCGGCGGCGGCGCGTCCGGATGGAAAGTCGAAAAAGGAGTTCTTCGATGGCTACCTGCATGACGCAGCGCGCCCGGAAGACTGGGTGGAGCAGAGCCTGGGGGCGTTCAACTGGTGGAACCAATCGTCACTGACTTTGCCATTTCTCAAGCCCGCGCTGGAGGCCTTGCCGCAGGTGAAGAAGGAGCGAAAGATCTTCTTCGTTCTGGCGTGGCTGAACGCGTTCATTGGCGGGCAGCAATCAGCCGAAGCACAGACGCAAGTCCAGGAATTCCTGCAGTCGGCCAGCCTGGATAAAGACTTGAAGCTCAAGGTCTTGGAAGTATTTGACGATTTAAACCGTACGGTGCGAATTCGCGCCAAATACCAAAAGAAGGCGGGTTGAATGTTAAGGAAAGGCGCTGTTTCGCCCTTATTTTTGCTGCACAGGGCGGAATTAAGCGAGGTATAATCTGGTTCGATGCCGAAGTACTCGATCATAGTACCTTTTCACAATGAGCAGGAGAGCGTGACCGCTCTCTACGACCGCTTAAAGGCCGTGATGGAAGCCACGGGCGAGACCTTTGAACTGGTCTTTGTGGACGACGGCAGTGTGGACCGCACCTACAAACTGCTGCGCGAGATTGTGACCATTGACAGCCGCGTGGTGGTGGTGAAATTGCGCCGCAACTTCGGACAGACCTCGGCCCTGGCGGCGGGGTTCGCGCACGCGCAAGGCGAGTATCTGATCGCCATGGACGGCGACCTGCAGCACGATCCGGACGACATTCCAAAATTCCTGGAAATGCTGGAGCAGGGCTACGACCTGGTAAGCGGCTGGCGCAAAGAGCGTGTGGACAATTTTGTGATGCGGCGGATCCCGTCGCGCATTGCCAACTGGGCCATGGCCAAGCTGAGCGGCGTGGACATCCACGACTTTGGCACCACGTACAAGGCGTATCGCCGGGAAATTATTCAACAGTTGCCGCTGTATGGCGAGTTGCACCGTTTCATTCCCGCGCTGGCGTCATGGTACGGCGCTTCCATCTGCGAAATTCCCATCAAGAACATCAACCGGCCCAAAGGCGCGTCGCACTACGGGATTTCGCGCACGGTCCGCGTGTTCTTTGATCTGATCACCATCCGCTTCCTGCTGAAATATATGTACCGTCCTCTGCACCTGTTTGGCAGCGTGGGCATGCTGTCTCTGCTCAGCGGCATGGGCATTGCGCTGTGGCTGATGCTGACCAAACTTGTCTGGCACCAGAGCGTAATGGGCGAGCACGGACCGCTGTTGATCTCAGCCGCGGTGCTGATCGTTTTCGGCGGGCAGATGCTGGCGCTGGGTCTTTTGGGCGATCTTCAGGTGCGCAACTTCCAGGAGCCGAGCCGCCGCGTACCGTACACGGTGGCGCACGTTTTGCGGTCGCAAAGCCAGGAACAGGCCGTTAACGAATAACATCTAAACAACAGTCTGGAAATCATACGAGCAAAAAATGAGCACAGGACTTTCCACGCAAACTGAGCTGCGACTGGCCAAACGCATGTCGCGGTTGGGATCAGAAACCGCCTTTGAAGTTCTCGCCAAGGCGCGTGCCCTGGAGGCCCAGGGCAGAGAGATTATTCACCTGGAAATCGGCGAGCCGGATTTCGATACGCCGGCGAACGTGGTGGAAGCCGGGATCAACGCCATCCGCGAAGGCTACACGCACTACTCGCCTTCGGCCGGCATGCCGGAGCTGCGGCAGACTGTCGCCGACGAAGTTACCCGCACGCACGGGGTGAAGGTCACGGCGGACGAAGTGGTCATCGTCCCGGGCGGCAAGCCGACGATCTATTTCACGTTCACGGCACTGGTCGAAGAAGGCGATGAAGTCATCTATCCCAATCCGGGATTTCCGATTTACGAGTCGCTGATCAACTTTACCGGCGCGAAGGCGGTCCCGCTGCAGATGCGCGAAGAGAAGGACTTCCGCCTGGACCCGAACGAGCTGGCCGACCTGATCACCGACCGCACCAAGCTGATTGTGCTGAATTCGCCGCACAACCCCACAGGCTCTGTGCTCACCGAGCAGGACGTGAAAGACATTGCCGCGGCCATTGGCGACCGCGACATCATGGTCCTCTCCGACGAAATTTACAGCCGCCTCATCTTTGAAGGCCAGCACCACTCGCTCATGTCGCTGCCGGGATGGCGCGACCGGGTGATCATGCTGGACGGCTGGTCGAAAACCTACGCGATGACCGGCTGGCGCCTGGGTTACGGCGTGATGCGCAAAGACCTGGCCGCACACTTTGGCCGCTTGATGACCAACGTGAACTCGTGCAGCGCAGGCTTTACACAAATAGCGGGCATGGAAGCGCTCAAGGGCGACCAGGCGTCGGTGAGGCATATGTGCGCACAGTTCAAGGCGCGGCGGGACAAGTTCATCGCCGGACTGAACCAGATTCCCGGGTTCAGTTGCAAGCTGCCGCACGGCGCGTTCTACGCGTTCCCCAACGTCAAGAAGACGGGATGGGATTCGCGAAAGCTGGCGGACGCGATGCTCAACGAGGCAGGCGTGGCATGCCTTTCCGGCACGGCGTTCGGCGTGTTTGGCGAAGGCTACCTGCGATTTAGCATCGCCAACTCCATGGAGAACCTGGACAAGGCGCTGGACCTCATCGGCGGCTGGGCGAAGAAAAACCTCTAGGGAAATTGGTAATTGAGTAAGTTGGTAATTGGGTAATTTGGATCCGGCTCCAAATTGCCCTTTTGCTTTTATGTGGGCCTCGCAGGGGCGTTATCAGTGCAATTCCGCCGCCTGCTTGATTTCGCGTCATTCGCGGCCAAGCTTTGCTTCAATCAGCGTTCATCTGCGAAAATCAGCGGCGAAGAACTTTCATGTCAAATTCATTCAGAATCTTTGCCACCTGCCACATCGGCGATGCCGCCGAAAATCTTCTGCGCGAAAAAGGGTGCGACTTGGAAATCTATCCCGGTCCGGAAGCGCCGCATAAGAGCGTGATCGTGGAGAAAGTACGCAGCGGTGTGGACGGACTGATCACCACGCTGCGCGATCCCATTGATGCCGAGGTTTTTGAGGCCGGCGAAGGAACGCTGAAAGTGGTCTCGCAGATAGCCGTGGGGTTCGACAATATCAACCGCGCGGACGCCAATCGATACCGCGTTCCCTTTACCAACACGCCGGAAGTCCTAAACGACACCACCGCGGAATTTGCTTTCTTCATGATGGGAGCGCTCTCCCGCCGCTTGTGGGACAGCGAGAAGATGGTGCGCGAAGGGAAATGGGGCGCGTGGCACCCGTTTCTTCCATTCCTGGGCGATGAGATCACGGGGAAGACCATCGCCATCATTGGCACTGGAAGAATCGGGCTGGCGCTGATCAAAAAGTGTACCGGCTTTGACATGAACGTCCTCTGCTACGATCCGGTATACCAAAACCACCGGTTTGCGGCGGATATGCAGGAATTGATGGACCTGCGCCACAAGCTTGGGATGGTGAAGGAAAAGAACTGGATCAAATACGTGAGCCTGGATGAGGCGCTGGGCGAAGCGGACTACGTGAGCTTGCATGTTCCGTTGGTTCGCGAAGGCAAAATGCCCACCTACCACCTGATCAACGAACGTACGCTGAAGCTCATGCGCAAAGACGCATACTTGATCAATGCCGCGCGCGGTCCGGTGATTGATGAAGCTGCGCTGGCGAAAGCTCTAAAAGAGCGATGGATCGCCGGAGCGGCGCTGGACGTGTTTGAACACGAGCCACTGTCTTCTGAATCGCCGTTGCTAGACCCGGAGATCGAAGACCGCTGCCGCTTATATCCGCACTTTGCTAGCGCGGGAAGGATTACGCGCTTGTCCGTTGATCCGAAAAAAGGGATGGCGGGACGGTGCGTCCAGGGCTTGCTGGATGTCCTGGAAGGGAATTACGGCGGTGACAGAACGCGAATGCCGTACGTTGTGAACAAAGAGGCGTGGACGGGATCGGGCGCCGATGGGGAAGGGATTTGAGGAGATCGGGTGATCGCGTGATCTGGTGATCGGAACCCTATTGGAAACTGCGAATTGATCGAAGCGCAAAGACAAGCGAAAGAATCCCCTGTGGCTGGGCGCGGCGGAAGAACAAATGAGAAACGCGGGAAGCGACAACTATGAGAGCAACAAGAGCGCGAAACAGTAACAGCACTAAAAAGGACTTGTCACCAAAACAACGTGAAGAACTGCTCAGAACATTGCAAGCCCGTTTTGAGAAGAACATGAACCGCCACAAAGGGCTTGCATGGGCTCAAGTGCAGGCAAGGCTGGAGCCGAACGCCGAAAAGCTGTGGTCGCTCCATGAAATGGAAAGAACTGGCGGTGAACCGGACGTTGTTGGTCATGATAAAAAGACGGGCGAATACATTTTTTATGATTGTTCAGCGGAAAGTCCTAAAGATCGCAGAAGCGTTTGTTACGACCGTGAAGCGCTGGCGTCAAGGAAAGAACATAAACCAAAAGATAGCGCTACTGATATGGCAACGGCCATGGGCATTGAACTCCTCACGGAAGAACAATATCGAGAGTTGCAGAAGCTTGGAAATTTCGATACGAAGACGTCGAGCTGGGTGAAAACGCCTTCTGATATCAGAAAACTCGGTGGCGCCATCTTTTGTGATCGCCGCTACAACACTGTTTTCGTGTATCACAACGGTGCGGAATCTTACTATGCCGCCCGGGGCTTCCGTGGATCGCTAAGGGTCTGAGCTGCGTTAGCGCGCTGTCACTAGCGCGTTGGCCATCGACTTAAAGATCTTGGCGCCGTCGTCGGAGCCGAGCAACGCTTCGCTGCAACGGTCAGGATGGGGCATCATGCCCAGGACGTTGCGGCCTTCATTGCAGATGCCCGCAATATTATCTAAGGACCCGTTGGGATTGGCTTCCGCCGTGATGCGGCCGTCGGGAGTGGCGTAGCGGAAGACGATGCGGTTCTGGCGCTTGAGCGCGTCCAGAGTCGCCGCGTCGCAATAGTAGTTGCCTTCCATGTGGCCGATAGGGATACGCAGGACGTCGCCTTGTTTGCAGGCGTTGGTGAACGGCGTTTCAGCGTTTTCCACGCGGAGGTCAACGAACTTGCAGATGTATTTGAGCCCGGCGTTGCGCATGAGCGCGCCGGGCAGCAGTCCGGCTTCACATAGGATCTGGAAGCCGTTGCAGATGCCGATGACCAGCCCGCCGGAGGCGGCGAATTTCTGGACTTCGTCCATGATGGGCGCGAATTTGGCGATGGCGCCGGTGCGCAGGTAGTCGCCGTAGGCGAAGCCGCCGGGGACAATGATGGCGTCACAGTTTTCCAGGTTGTGCGATTCGTGCCACAGGAACGCTGCTTGCTGTCCGGTGGCAGTGATGGCTGCGTGGTAGCTGTCCTGGTCGCAGTTGGAGCCGGGGAAGATGATGACGCCGAATTTCATAATTTTATTTAAACACACTGTGGTGACAGGAGAAAGCAATTCCACCGGCGCGCATTCAGGGCCGTCTTGATTGCTGTTTGAGCCACCACCGAGGAGGTCGTGGAGCCGAAGCGGCGGTGAGGCCGCGATAGGCAAGAAGAAAGCCAAGGATCAAGGTCCCTAGCGAAACGCCGCCCGTCATGAACCCGGCTAGCCACTCTCTGTAGTCGCGAAAGGCGATGATGGCGTTGACAAGAAGGAACCATCCCGCCATGATTGCCGAGACGCTTAGCGCTAGCACGCCCAACCGCTGGACCGGGTTCAGGCTCATTTTGAAGCGGATAATGTGCCGATAGAAGCGGGCATCATTCAGCACGGTATCAGGAAACACGATGTTGCGTTGCCGGTTGATAATGTCGCGTTCCCATTCCTGCAACTTCATGGCGGAATCATAGCCGGACTCCATGCTATAATCTACTTTGTTTTCATGCGCTTGTTAGCGTCTGCCGCTCCCCTGGTCGGCCGCATAAATCTTTGATTCTTTGAGGTTATCCACATGTCTGGCCATTCAAAATGGGCCACAATCAAGCACAAAAAGGGCGCGCTGGACGCCAAGCGCGGCAAGATTTTCACCCGTCTGATCAAGGAAATCACCATGGCCGCCAAGAGCGGAGGCGGTGACGTGGAAGGCAACCCGCGTCTGCGTGGGGCGGTGGCCGCGGCCAAGGCGGAGAACATGCCGGCGGACAACATCAAACGCGCCATCCAGCGCGGCACCGGCGAGCTGGAAGGCGTGAACTACGAAGAAATTCTGTTCGAAGGCTACGGCCCTGGCGGCGTCGCACTGCTGGTGGAAGTGACCACGGACAACCGCAACCGCACGGTGAGCGACATCCGTCACATGTTTACCAAGGGCGGCGGGAACCTGGGTGAATCCGGCTCCGTGGCCTGGATGTTCCACAAGAAGGGCTCCATCATCGTCTCCAAGGCCAAATCTAAAGAAGACGACTTGATGAACATTGTCCTGGAGCAGGGCGGGGACGACCTTAACGACGATGGCGACAGTTGGGAGATTATCACTCCGCCCAGCGCTTTTGAGACCGTGCTGGAAGCGGTGAAGAAGTCAGGCGCTGAAGTTCTGCATTCTCAAGTGGGAATGATTCCGAAGACGTACGTGAAACTGGAAGGCGCAGCCGCCAACCAGATGATCCGTCTGCTGGAGACCATTGAAGACCACGACGACGTACAGAACGTGTATTCCAATTTTGACGTGGACCAGAAACAGCTGGAAGAAGTTGCGGGGTAGGACAAGACGCTTTCGCCAGAGGCGGCCTGCGGGCCGCCTTTTGGTTTTGACGCACAAGCTGGTAGTCTTTTCCGTCTGAGTTCTGTGAGGTGAGTCCCTTGTTCTTGAAGCGGCCATTGTCATCATTTTTCTCCGTGTCTCCGTGTCTCCGTGGTGGAATTGCTGCGGTTGTCTTCCTGTTGGTGGCTGCAGGCATCGCTGGCGCGCAATCTTCCAGGCCGCTGGACGGCCAGCCCTGGGACATTGGCGTGTGGGCCAGCGGAGGATTCAGCGTCCCCGGCGGGACGAAAGACACGCAGGTGTTTGATGCCGGCGTTCGCCTGGGCAAAGTGCTGACGGACGATCACCTTGCCGGGTTCGTGCGCGGGAAGTTTGAGTGGTCGGCGGACCTGATGCCGGTCTATTACGTACTGCAGCCAAATCCGGCTAAAGATGCTTATGGGGCAGCATTTAACCCGCTAAACCTCAAGTGGAACTTTACCCGTGGGGAACGCACGGTCCCGTACCTGGAGCTGGGCGGAGGAGTGCTTTTCAGCCGTCATGACGTGCCGCTCAACACTTCGCACGTGAATTTTCTGACGCACGCAGCGCTGGGCGTGCATTTCTTCAACAGCCAGAAACGGGCTTTTACAGCAAGCGTCCGCTATGAACACATTTCGAATGCCGGACTCTCGGTGCCTAACCCGGGGGTGAACACGGTGCAGTTTATGGTGGGGATGAATTGGTTTAAGTGAAGCCATTGCCAGAATTGCCAAGATTGCCAAAATTGACAATTGATATGGGTCAGAAACTAGACCTGAACTTGCCTGTCGTGACACGGGCCTGTGCGTGAACGCCGATACTTGTCTCAGCATTTGTCAATCTTGGCAATCCCGGCGCTTTTGGCAATTCTGCTATCCTCTCCAGTTATGTCTTCTCTGGTTCAATGTGTTCCGAATTTCTCTGAAGGCCGCGACAAAGCGGTGGTTGACGCCATTGTGGACGCCATGAAAGTGCCGGGCGTCTATCTGCTCGACCGCGAAATGGATTCCGACCACAACCGCTGCGTGATCACGCTGGTGGGCGATCGCGAGGCGATTGCCGAAGCGGCCATTCGCGGCGTGGGCAAAGCGGCGGAGCTGATTGACCTGACCAAGCATCAGGGCGCGCATCCGCGCATCGGCGCGGCGGACGTGATTCCGTTCATTCCCATTGAGGGCGTGACGATTGAAGACTGCGCGGCCATCGCGCGCAAGGTGGGAGAGGAAATCTGGAAGCGCTTCAAGATTCCTGTCTATCTCTACGAAGCGGCGGCGACGAGCCCGGAGCGGCAGAACCTGGAGAACATTCGTCGGGGCCAATTTGAAGGCCTGCGGGACGATATACAGGTCAATCCGGCGCGCAATCCGGACTTCGGCGAAGCCAAACTGCATCCCACGGCGGGCGCGACGGTGGTGGGTGCGCGCAAGGCGCTCATCGCGTACAACGTGTTTCTCAACACGACGAATGTTGATATCGCCAAGAAGATTGCCAAGGCGATACGGTTTTCCTCCGGAGGGCTGCGTTATGTGAAAGCCGCGGGATTTGAGGTCCGCGGGCTGGCCCAGGTGTCCATGAACCTGACCGATTTTGAGCAGACACCGGTGGCCCGCGCCTTCGAGTTCGTGAAGCGGGAAGCGGCGCGTTATGGCGTGACGCCGCTGAGCAGCGAGATTGTCGGGCTGATTCCTAAAAAAGCGCTGGAGCAAGCTGCAGAGTGGTTTCTGCAGGTGGAGAACTTTGATTCGTCGCTGATATTGGAAAACCGGCTGGCCGGCGTGATGAGCGGAACGGTCGCAGCCGGCGGACTGCGCGCAGGAGTTGAACCGTTCATCGAACAGTTGGCAGCGCCCACAGCAACACCGGGTGGAGGAAGCGCGTCGGCAGCCGCGGGAGCCATGGCCGCGGCGCTGGCCAGCATGGTCGCCGGGATGTCACGCGGCAAGAAAGCTTATCTTCAATATGAAGCCGAATTGAGCCAGGCGCTGGCACGGCTGGCGCAACTGCGCGAAGAGTTGAAAGCCGCGATTGATGCCGACGCGGAAAGCTACAACCAGGTGATGGCTGCCTACAAAGCCGCCAAGACGGCAACCGACGGCGACCTGATGATCGAATCGGCGATGAAGGGAGCAACTACAGTCCCTTTTGAAACGGCGCAAAAGGTGCGCGAGGTGGCGGACATCGCGGAGAAACTGCGGCCCATCACCAGTCCCAACATGGCGTCTGACCTGACGGTGGCGCTGGCCCTGGCCAGGGCAGCGATCGAAGGGGCGGTTTCCAACGTGGAAATCAACCTGGCCACGCTAAAAGACGCAACATTTGTGAAGGAGATGCGTTCTAAAGTAGGCCAGATCCAGAGGTGAATACCTTAAAGTAACGAAGATTGCATCCTGGTGGGCCTAAGGAAGCATCTGAATTCAGAGTAAAACGGATTAGAATAGAAGGACTATGAAACGTTTAGGCTTGTGTGTTCTTATTTTTGCTCTTGTATTGAGCGGCTTGCCCGCGGGCGCCGCTTCGCTGGCCACGGCCGCACGGTCGGTCATCCCGGTGGAAGTGCAGCAGATCATCAACGTGGACTACCGGCGGATGAAGAATTCAGACACGGCCATGGAGATGAAGACCAAACTCATCCCGGCCAACATGAAGCAGTTTGAGGACGCGCTGAAGGACATTGGCGTGGTGCCGGACCGCGACATGGAACAGATCACCCTGGCGTCCTTCCGCCTTAAGGACCATGGCATCCAGATCGTGGGCATTGCCCAGGGACAGTTCCCGCGCAAGAAGATTGTCCTGCGCCTGGTGAAACAGAAGATCAAGAGCAACAAAGTGAACGGATCGTTTGTCTATCCCATGCCCGGCGGCATGCAGATGGTTTTTCTGGATGACTGGACCATGTTGTTCGGCGAGAGTTCAGCGGTCAAGGCCGCGCTGGACGCACGCGACAACAGCAGCATGAGCCTCAACGCCAACCCCGACATCACGGACATGATCGCTTCCGTGGAGCAGGGAACGGTGTGGAGCGTGCTGGACCGTGAAGGCACGCAGACCATGCTGAAAAACGCCCTGGGCCCCGCCGCTGACCTGGCGGAGTATGACACGCTGAAGAAGCACCTGGTGGGTTCACGCTACACGGTGGATTTTGACCACGGCATTGACTTCAACTTGAACATAGTCACGTCAGACAATATCACCGCGGCTTCGCTTTCGTCGGTCATGAAGGCAGGATTGATGTTCAAGAAGTCCGGCGCAAACCCTACAGAGCAGTCAGCGATTGACGGAACCACCGTGGATTCCGACGGCGGCAGGCTGGTGGTGCATTTCAAGGCCAATGACAAGAGCTTCCAGGCGCTGCTGGATTCGCCGATGTTTGTGGCGGTCACGCACTAGAGCTTCAGGAACTTAACCACAAAGGACACGAAGGAACACGAAGGCAAAGTATCAGCTTCGTGGAGCTTGGTGTCCTTTGTCTTTGATCGCCAGCAAAAAGACGCGGCTTGCCCTGGCTGAATCTTTCCCTCGTCCGCCGCATCCCATACAATCGAGCACACGATATGGACGACCTGGGCATATTTTCCGGCAATGAACGCAAGCAGAAAGAGCAGGAAATGCGGGATTCGGGCCGCCTGCCTGCGGGGCAGTCGCTCACGCTGAAGTGGCCGGTGCTGCACTATGGCTCGGTGCCGCGCTTTGATCCGGCGCGATGGGACTTCCGCATGTGGGGCCTGGTGGCGAACCCAGTGAAACTGTCCTGGAATGACTTCAACACGCTGCCGCGATATCACAGCCGCAGTGATTTTCATTGTGTCACCCGCTGGAGCCGTTTTGACAACGAGTGGGACGGAGTGGCGTTCAAAGACGTTCTGAAGCTGGCGCAAGTCAAGTCCGAAGCCAAGTATGTTCTGGTCCACGCCGAGCAGGGGTTCACGGCGAACGTCCCGCTGGCGGACCTGGACCGCGACGGCGTGCTCCTGGCGACGCATCACGATGGCGAAGCGCTCTCCGCCGATCATGGTTATCCCCTGCGCCTGATTGTCCCGCACTTGTACGCGTGGAAGTCAGTGAAGTGGGTGCGCGGGTTTGAGTTCCTGGAGCACGACGCTCCGGGCTTTTGGGAACAGAACGGCTATCACATGTATGGCGATCCGTTCAAAGAACAAAGGTTTGATACGGATTGAGCAACTAGCAGCTAGCAATTGGCAATTAGCACAAAGATCTACTGCAGAGCGTCTTCTGCAATCCCGAGCGAAGCGGGGGATCCCTATTGCCGGAATAGCCTCCAACAACTTCAAGCTTTTTGCCGCCTGTGAATGGGTTACCGAGAGCGCGTCGTAGTGATAGGGCCCCCTCGCTTCGCTCGGGGTTTCAGAAAAAGCCTAGTCCAAAAGTTTTCCGCTCGCTGATTGCCAATTGCTGACTGCTATTTCTTCAAGATCGGGTTATATCCGTCGCCAGCCAGACGGCTGCGCATGGCTTCCGCTTCTCGTTGGTCACTGAAGGGACCGACCTGGACGTGGAAGAGCGCGTCGCCGGGCACGTTGGCGATGAAAACCGGATATTGCTTCTTGCGTAGCGCGTTGACCAGGATTTCCGCGTCCTCTTGTTTGGAAACCGCCGCCACCTGGACCATAAAGCTCCCGCTGGTTGTGCTGGACGCGTCCTGGGCCGGGCTGGGCGACGGGGAAGCGCCGGGGCGAGGAGTCTGCGCGGGCGCCGGAGTGCTGGTTGATGCTGCCGGGTTTTGGCTGGAGTCGCCTTTATTGGTGGCGGAGGGTTTGCCCGCGGAACTACCACCGGTGGGGACGCTGCCTACGATTTCCGTCTTGCCGCCGGCGGCGCTGGCGTGTCCCAGCATGTATCCCAGAGTAAAGAACAGCCCGCAGACTATCGCCAAGCCGAAGAAGATTCCCAGCAATTTTCCGGTGCTCAATGTGATTTCAGTGTCCTGCGCCTGATCGGTTTCCTGATCGCCCATTTTCACTCCAGAGAGATTTGTCCCAGTGTATCCGATTTTGCCTGGTAATTATTTTTTCGCGACGCTCTCCAGGGCCTTGGTAATGGCGGTAAGAATATCCACCGGCAGGGGGAATACGATGGTGGTGTTTTTCTCCACGCCGATTTCGGTGAGCGTCTGCAGGTAGCGGAGCTGAATGGCAATGGGCTCGCCGGAAAGGATGTGGGCGGCTTCCATGAGGCGCTGGGAGGCGGCAAATTCGCCTTCGGCGTGAATGATCTTGGCGCGTTTTTCGCGCTCGGCTTCCGCCTGCTTGGCCATGGCGCGCAGCATGGACTCCGGCAGATCAACCTGCTTGACTTCCACGTTGGAGACCTTTACGCCGTAGGGCGCGGTGTGCCCGTCAAGGATGCTCTGGATGCGGGCGTTGAGCTTGTCGCGATGGGCCAGAAGTTCATCGAGCTCCACTTCGCCCAGCACGGAACGCAGGGTGGTCTGCGCGAACTGCTGGGTCTGCCAGTAGTAATTCTGTACTTGGACCACGGCCTGAGGAGCGTTCAGCACGCGCCAGTAGATGACGGCGTTTACTTTCAGCGTGACGTTGTCGCGGGTGATGATGTCTTGCGGGGGAACTTCCAGGGCCTGCTGGCGCAGGTCCACGCGGACCATCTTGTCTACCGGCGCAAACACCACGATGATGCCCGGGCCTTTGGCTTCCTGTTGCAAGTGCCCGAAGCGGAAGATCACGGCGCGTTCGTATTCGCGCATGATCTTGATGCAGTTGAGGACGTACAATAGAACAATAGCGATGGGAATCGCGATGAAATACCAGGGCACGGAGACCTCCGCACGATCAGGTTAACCTGCGCACCGGATTCTAATGGCACCGGGCAGCCACTTGAAAAAAAGTAAAGAAAAACGATATCACGCGCGCGACCTGGGCGGCGGCTCTTCCTCTACTTGTAGAACAAGATTGTGTACGTCGCGCACAACCACATGGCCTCCCGTATGAACGTTGGTGGGGGCCACGGCGTCCCAGAGTTCGCCGTGCAGATAGACTTTGCCGGAGGGCGTGAGCGGAGAGCGGACGACGGCCAATTCTCCGATCAACGCGCGCTCGCCCATGATGGACTTGTTGCGCCGGGCGCGGATGGCGATGGTCATCAGGAACGCGGTGATGAATCCCAGCGGGACGCTGACAGAAAGCGCGGCCCACCAGCTGACGCGCATCTGGGGAATGGGGCCATCGACCAGAAGCAGAGCGCCCAGCACCATCACTACAATGCCGCCCGTAGTAAGCGCGCCATGAGTATGAAACTTGGCTTCCAGGGCGAAGAGCACAAAGGCGGACAGAATGAGCACGAGTGCGATGGAGCGGAACGGCAGCATATTCAGCGCATACACCGCCAGCAGAATGGCAATGAAGCCCACTACTCCGGGGATGACGGCGCCGGGGTGGTTGAATTCGAAGTAGATGCACAGGGCGCCTATGGCGAACAGCAAGAAGGAAATGCTCGGGTCCATCAGGAAGGTCAGGATCTCCTGCCGCACGGTCATTTCGAAGAGGCGAACCGGTTTGCCGGCAACGTGCAAGACCACCTTGGTTCCGTCAAAGCGAGTGATAGTCTTGCCGTCAATCTGCTGGAACAGATCAGCCTGGTTCTTGGCGATGTAATCAATCACATGATCTTTCAGCGCCTCTTCCGCAGTGAAGGACTTTGACTGGCGCACCGCGCTTTCCGCCACTTCCACGTTGCGTCCGCGCTTGGTGACATAGGAACGCATGAGCGATGCTGCGTAGTTCTCAATCTTTTCCTTCATGACCGGGTCCATGGCCTGGCCGTCACCGCGAACGGGATGGGCCGCTCCGGTGTTGGTGCCGGGCGCCATGGCGGCAACGTCCGATGATTCCAGGATGAAGAACCCGGCAGATGCGGCGCCGCCGCCGGAAGGCGTTACATAAATGATCACCGGCACGGGCGAATCGAGGATGGCGTGCACGATGGCTTCCATAGAACTCATCAGGCCGCCGGGAGTGTTGATCTCAATCAGCAGCGCGTCAGCGTGGATGCTTACCGCCTGTTGCACCGCGCGTTCGACGTGCTCCGCCATGATGGGATGGATGGTGTCATCCACCACAATCTTCAGCACGTCGGCCAAGCCGGCGCGGGAGACAAGACTAAAGGCCAGAAGAGCAGCGAGTTTCAACGTTAGACGGACGCGCATGGTGGTTACCTCACAGCTACCGGGATGGCGATTTCGACAGTGCCGAGGCAATGTCGCGCTTGAGCGCGGCGGCTGCGGCGCTCCCGGGTTCGAGTTGCAGAGCGTGGTTTACATTCTGTTCAGCGGCGGCTGGATCATTTTCCGCCAAATCCAGCCGCGCCAGCAGCAAATAAGCGTCCGCCGAAGGCTTCAGCTTGAGCGACATGAGCGCTTCACTGCGGGCGGCGGAAGGATTCTGGAAACTTTCCAGAACGCGGGCCAGCCCGGCGTGGGCCCCGGCGTTGGAAGAATCCAGCATCACGGCTTCGCGAAACTGCTTTTCCGCTTCGCCTAAAAATCCCTGTTCCAGCAGTTCCGCGCCGCGCTGCACATGAAAAGCGGCGTGGGTGACGGCGTCAGCTTTTTCCAGGCGGGCTTCATTGGCGTTGTCAATCTCCAGGGCGAGTTGGCGAAAGCCGGATTCGTCATAGTTGCGTTTGATGCGTTCCAGAGGAAGCCGCGACGGCGCCGTGCCGGCGTTGATGGCGTCAAGAAAACTGTTGGCTTCAGGGTCCGGTTGAGCGGCCAATACCTGGCGAAGCTCGCGTGCAGATTCCTGGGTGTTGCCTTCGCGATAGAGTTCCACCGCCAGGTTGAAGTGATAGTCGGGGTCGTTAGGATCGGTCTGGACGGCTTTTTCAAAATGACCGCGCGCGCGGCGGTCGCCACGGCGGGCAGCCACCACGCCCAGGTTGTTGGTGACCTCCGTGAGCGGCAAACGGGAGGCCAGCGAACTGAACGCGGCTTGGGCGGCGTCCATTTGGCCGGCGTAAAAAGACGCGAGGCCAAGATAGAACTGGGCTTCATTGCCGTGCGCCTGGGCGACGGGTATCTTGGCCAGCCAGGTTGAGGCTGACGCGTAGTCGCGGGCGTTGTAATAGGTCTTGCCCAGCTGCAGAAGCGCGAGGGCGTAACCAGGATCGAGACGAACGGCCTCTTTCAGCCTTGCGATTTTTTCCTGCTGGTTGCCGGCTACGATGCCGCGAACGTAACTTTCCAAGGCGTCCTTGCGGATCGGCGGAAACTGGGCGGCAAACTGCGCTTTGGAAACGTTGCGCGTCCGCTTGAGATGGTCGAGCACGTCCCAGGCCAGCGCGGTTTCCAAAGCGACGAGATCTTCAAGCGGCCCGGACTCGGACAGCTCCGGACTCAGGCGCAGATTGTTGACGTCCATGACCTGGGCGCGCGCGGTGAGCGTGGTTCCCGCCACGCGATAGCTGCCGACGATCACGAAGTCGGCGTCTAAGGCTTGCGCTACCTGGAGAACGGTGGCCCGCGACGGCTTGGCGCTGGCGGGAAGGCCCAGATGGTCGAAGGCGCTGAGGCGGTCATCGCGGCTGAAGACAAACAGCGGACCCAAGTCAAGCCGGGCGCCCAGGACTTCAGGAAAAGCTTCACTGATCCACTCGCTGCCCGCGGCGCTGGAAGTATTCTCAAACGGCACGATCAACACCAGGTCGCTCACCCGGGGTTCAGCTTGCTGGGCCAATAAGCTTGGCGGCGCTGCTAGTAGGGAAACAAGCAGCAGACAGACAACAATACAAGCTGGAATCCTCACGGTAATAAGACGATTATAGGCAGGGCCACCAGGCGGAGCAAACCACCGCGGAGCAAACCAATGGAGAAATCCGGCAAAGTGTTCATCCTCACCGGAGCGGGCGTCAGCGCGGAAAGCGGCATTCCGGTGTTCCAAGGGACCAACTGGCGCGGACGCAGTCATTACGAACTGGCCAACATTGACGCTTGGCGCGCCGATCCCGGCTTGGTCTGGGACTATTATTCTGAGCGGAGGAAGCGGGCGCGCGATGCCAAGCCGAACCGAGCGCACCAGGCGCTGGCGGAGTTTGAGCGGTCGCGGCCGGCAGGTAGTTGCTTCCTGTGCACGCAGAACGTTGACGGTCTGCACGAAGCCGCGGGGTCAGTGAACGTGCTGCATATCCACGGCAAGCTGTTCGAGAACCGTTGTGCGGATGAATGCGGTAAACCAGCCGTCGCCGACTCCAGCGGATACAGCGCGGGCGATCTGCCGCTTTGCGTCTGCGGAGCGCTGCTGCGCCCCAACGTTTGCTGGTTCGGCGAGCAGCCGTACGAAATGGACCGCGTGCATGAAGAACTGGAACAGTGCGACGTGTTTCTGGCGATCGGCACATCCGGGTCCGTTCAGCCGGTGGCCAGCTTTGTGGCGATGCTAAAACAGCGCCGCAAACCGGCGAGGACGATCTTCGCCGGACTGGAGCGGCCGGCCAACGCACACTACTTTGACGACGTGCGATTGGGGCCAGCGTCCGTGACCGTGCCTGAAGTGCTTCGCGGCTTGTGAAGCGCTTACCAGTTTTCGTCTGGTGATGAACGTCTGCTGACGCGGCGGCGGTTCTCTTATATTATGATTACGTGTTTCAAAAACGGAATACTCTGCACGAGGAGATGGCGTTGAAGAACTTTTTGAAGATGTGCGTGGCGTTGCTGCTGTTGGCGATTTTGGGCTGTCCTGGAGGGCAACAGGCGGCCAACGAAAGAGACCAGGCCGGCAAAACAAACGTTGAAGCCCCGGCACCCGCTATCGGTTCGGACAACAGCCAGCCGGCCCCGGCGGACGCCACAGCCACGGGCGGCTCGTCGCTGACGGCCAGCGCGCCTTATAAGCAAGCGGGCGCCGGCGTCGCGCAAAACGTGAATGCTGCACCGTTCATGATCGCCACGCAACCTGCCGGCAAAACGGCCACACAGTCTTCCGATTTGATCAGCCGCGCGGACGGCACCATGATGGGCCCCAACGATCAGATGGCAGCCGGCACTGGGCCTGGTGGTCAAGGTATGGGTTCTGCAGTCCCGCCCAAACCGGCGGCTCCGGCAAAACAGGCAAGCAAGCCTACGACTCCGACCAAGTAGTAAACGATCATCGAAAATTCTTGCGAAGATTTTGGAGCGGGAGACCGGGATCGAACCGGCGACGTCCAGCTTGGGAAGCTGGCATTCTACCACTGAATTACTCCCGCTCTGGCCGAGACGGCGCGTAGGACTACCTGATATTAGCAGGCCGGTCATGGCAATTGCCAACGCGCGCGTCAAGGAATCTGCCAATCGTCGGGCGCCGCGCCAGTCTGACGTCGTTCGTCCCTGTGATACATTCATCTCAACAAACGCCATGGCAGAAAAACGCGCGACGCCGCTTTGGGTTGACCTGCTGTGGTTGATTTTTCTTGCCGGCCTGGCCGTCCTGCCGCCGGTTGCCGAACTCCATAAACAAGCAATTTTGCTGGCGATTGGCGTGTTCCAACTGCTGGAAGACCGCTTCATCCAGATTGTGGGCGAGCGCCGCGGGCGCGTGGAGGCCGTCCTGCTCAAAATGGTCCTGGCCACGGCGCTGCTCGACCACACGCGCGACCTGGCCATCAGCAGCAGTTATTGGCCCATCTTCCTGCTGCCGGTGATGACCGCCGCCATGTACTTCGGCCCGCTGGGGACGCTGCTGTGGACCACCGCCAGCTCGGCCGCGTATGTATCGTTTCTCATTCCCGCGCTGGTGGATTTTCGCCTGGATTGGCAAGGCGCCAGCGAACTGATGATCCGCATCCTGTTCTTCTTTCTGGTGGCGATGACCATGAACCGCTTCGTCATCGAATACCGCATTCAAGTGCGACGACACCAGTTGCTCTCGCAAACCCTGGCGGAGGCCAATCGCAACCTGCAGCGCGCGCAGGAGGAGGCGCGTCGCGCCGAACGGCTGGCGGCGTTGGGCCAGCTTTCCGCTGGGCTGGCGCATGAGATCCGCAATCCGCTGGGCGTGATCAAAGGCTCGGCGGAAATCCTCAACCAGAAGCTTGGCTCCGGTGACGCGCTGGCCAAAGAGCTTTCCGGCTACATTTACACGGAAGTCAACCGCGTGAGCGCGCTGGTCAGCCGCTTTCTGGATTTTGCCCGGCCGTCGCAGCTGGACCTGCGTCCAGCGCAAGTGCCGGAGGTGGTGGAGAAGAGCATCAAGGCCGCGGAAGAGCAGGGCGCCACGTCGGCGGTGAAGATTGTTCGCGACTACGCTCCCAACCTGCCGGACGTCATGCTGGACGAAGGCCTTTGTGAGCAGGCGTTCCTGAATCTGGTGCTCAATGCCTGCCAGGCGATGGGCGAAGCGGGCGGCGAACTGCAGATCAGGATCCGTCCGGCGGAGTCGAACGGACACGATCAAGTGGTGGTGGAGATTGAAGACAGCGGCCCAGGCGTTCCTGCCGACATGAAAGAGCAGATCTTCAACCCGTTTGTCACCACCAAGAAAGATGGCGTTGGACTGGGGCTGGCGATTGTTTCCAAAATCATTGACGCGCACGGCGGCTCCGTTCAGTTGATCGCCCGGCAACAGCAACCGGGCGCGTGTTTCCGGGTTGTCATTCCTGTGACCGGACCTGCGGTCGGGCCTGTCAGCGGCCCCGTTGCCGGTGCGGCAACCGGAGCGATGACCGCCACCGTCGCCGACCAAGCAACCGGAACAACGCTGGCGTCTGTCAGCGGACAAGCAACCGGGCAGAGCGAGTCCGCATCTGGACACGCTGACTCCTGAAATCATGACTCCTGAAATCATGACCAACATCCTCATCGTCGAAGACGAACCCCGTATGCGCCGCCTGCTGGAGATCAGCCTGGGCGAAGACGGCCACACCGTCCACACGGCGGCGGACGCGGAAACCGGATTGAAGCTCCTGCGCAAAGAAACCATCGGCCTGATCGTCACTGACCTCAAGCTGCCCGGCATGAATGGCCTGGAATTTCTGCAAGAGGCCAAGCGCATGAACTCGGGAATTCCTATTATCGTCATGACCGCCTACGGCACCGTCGAAACCGCCGTGGAAGCCATGAAGGCCGGCGCCAGCGACTACGTGCTCAAGCCCTTCACCATGGCCGAGATGAAGCTGGTGGTGAACAAAGAGCTTGACGTCCAGAAGGTGCGCGACGAAAACCGCACGCTCAAAGAAGCTCTGGGCCACCGCTACCGCTTTCAGAACATTGTTGCCCGTAGCGCCAAGATGCAGGAAGTGCTGGCGCTGGTAGAACGCGTGGCGCCCACCAACTCGACTGTGCTGCTGGGCGGCGAGAGCGGCGTAGGCAAAGACCTGATCGCCCGAGCCATCCACCAGAATTCGCGCCGCGCCGCGGGGCCGTTCATCAAGGTCAACAGCACGGCCATTCCGGACACGCTTTTTGAAAGCGAGCTGTTCGGCTTCGAAAAAGGTGCGTTCACCGGAGCGCTGGCCAGCAAGCCGGGCAAATTCGAACTCGCCGACAAAGGCACGCTCTTCCTGGACGAAATCGGCGACGTGCCCGCGCCCATCCAGGTGAAGCTGCTGCGCGTCCTGCAGGAGCGCGAGTTCGAGCGCCTGGGCGGGACCAGGACGCTCAAGGTTGACGTCCGGCTGCTGGCGGCGACCAATCGCGACCTGCGCGCCGCCCTGGAGCAAGGAACTTTCCGCGAAGACCTTTACTACCGCCTCAACGTGGTGCCCATTGATATTCCTCCGCTGCGCGAACGCAAAGAAGACATCCCCGAGCTGGTGACGCACTTTCTGGAACGCTACGCGCGCGACAACGGGAAGGCCATTCGCGGGATCACGCCCGCGGCCCTGGAGAAACTGGCCGCGTACCACTGGCCGGGGAACGTCCGCCAACTGGAGAACACCATTGAGCGTGCGGTGGCGCTTTCCCATGTGTCTTCAAAAAATGCCGCCACACAAGAAGCGTCTACTCAAAACGCCTCAACACAATCACAAGGCGGCTCGGCGCAAAGCGCGTCGGCGCAAGACGGCGCGCTGCTGGACGTGAATGACATCTACCTGGACGCCGGCCAGCCCAAGCCCGCCAGCGGTACCGGCAACGCCTTTCTGCCCGAAGGCATGACGCTGGAACAGTGGGAGGACGAGATGGTCCGCGAAGCTCTCCGCCGGGCCAACGGCAACAAGAGCCAGGCCGCGCGTCTGCTGGGACTGTCGAGGAATGCGCTGCGGTATAGGCTGTCAAAGCTTGGTGTGCCTGACGAAGGCGAGTGATCCTGACCTGACGATACCCGTGTGGCACCGCCCGGCGTCCCCAGCAAGCCCGACTTCGGCTTGTTGGTGTGGAGGGGCCTTCGGCGGTGAGGCTTTGCGGTTTTCAATCGCCAATTTTTGGCAATTCTCGGCAATTTTGGCAATCTCTTCGCCCCCCCCACCCCTCCCTACATGTCCGCGCTGCAAACACAAGGGTTATTGCATTCGACCCAACGGTCACCCAACTGTTTACCACTTAGTATATTTCCGGCCTATCCCGTTGGTTCTTCGCGGCCTTAGCGCCCTTTGCGGTAAACACCGCTCTTGAGGTTTTTGGCTAGTGGCTAGCTGCCAGCCGCTAGCTGCTTGTTTTCAATGATCTCGGTTCTTTCGCACCCTGAGGCGCACATCATCATAGCGCGTTTCTACCAGCGAATCAATTGCGAAATAAGACATGGTTCGTTTTCGCGCACCCTGGCCCAGCGCTCTCAGCAGGGACGGAAAGAGCGGCCCTCACAGGCCGCTCAAGGACACCAAAAGGACGGGTTTTGTCCCTGAGAAGGGAACTTAAGCCTTCCGAACCCGGAGGGTTTCGCTGTGGATCAGGGGCCAGCGCTTGATGGGACGCCAGTCGCCGGTCTTCCAGTCAACGTGCTCGGTTTCCAGGGTGAAGCCAGGATCGATGATGAAATGGAGCGCGGTTTTGTCCTGAAAGCGGACGTCAATTGCATGGTACTCGCCAGCGGTGAAGACCTCGACAAAGTCTACGGTCTTGCCGTTGAATTCGCCGAAGCGGTAGAAGGCGCGTCCGCGAAAGCGGCGGATGGTGGTCTTGCCGCGTTTGGTCTCAGTGAACCGCAGGGAGGCCGGGAGCCTCTCCCGTTTCTTTGGTTTCGGTCCTTTGGAGTTTGGCTTTTTCGGGTTGCGGTGTTTCGGGGCTGGATGCTGAGTACTGATTGCGGAGTGCTTCTTGCGGGGTTGCGCCGAGCGGACGGAGCGTTTACTTTCAATAGCAGCCATTTTGCCCTCCTTGGGGGCGACTTGGTTAGGGCGCGTTCGGTGCTTCGAACACCGGGCGCCGCCCGTTAGGTTGTCATTCCGAACCGCTTTTAAGCGGTGAGGAATCTGCTTTTGTGCTTACTTCTTCTTGGGCTTGCGTTGCTTGTGTGGCACAGGCACTCTTGCCTGTGCTTTTTGTTCAGCTGATTGCTGAGTGCTGACTGCTGATTGCTTCTTCTTGTATCGGGTTTTCCTGCCGTTGGCGATCTTGGGCAGAAGCTTGCGGACCTTCTCGACATCCCGCTCCGTCCACACGCGATATTTCCCGCCACCGAGCGTTTGCACGGGTGGAACAGGTATCTTCTTGGCGGCGATATACCGCTGGATCGTTCTCCAATCCAGTCCAAGCATTCGGGCAGCTTCGCGTGTCGAGTATTGACTCATTATGTCAATACCCTATGACAGATTTATTCGGCTGTCAACTGAAAATCTTTGCCATTATTCTGAGGATATGGGCCGGCTCCTCTTGGATGCGCCAGCCCCGGAGGGGCGGAACAGCCTAGCCCAGGCGCGTAAGCCCTGGGTAAGCATGTTGAAAAATGGCGAGCGCCGTAGGTGCGGCACAACAAGCGGCAATTGTCCATCAAGTCTTTTAAGTTTTCAGAAAAGACTTTTGGCGGGTGGGATCTCAAATCAAGTCAGTCGCCAGAGGTCATTTCGCAAAGTAAAGCAGCGCTCGCCAACCGGGGCGGAGAAGAAGGGCCGGTGAATGATCGGCGAGTAATTATCTCCCACCCTTTGCTCCGCTCGAGATTGCGCAACCCCGGCGCAACCTCGCTCTCCGCACAGGAATGGGCGACCCGACGGTAGTTCCAGAATGGAACTACCCACAACAAAAATATCTATAGAACAATCTGCGGAGACTTGCTGCGATATTGCAATATATACCCAGAAAGTGAGGTTAGTGATATGCGATCACTTTTAGTTCTTGTGTTGTTCTTTGGGGTTAGCGCATGGGGTCAGGTCTGCACGCATTCCGATCTTGTAAGCACAAGGAGGACTTGCCCTTGCAACGGTACCGTGATTTTCGTCAACGTATGCCAAGGAACTTTTGGCGGCCAGGGTTGTCAGGACCTTGGGTCCTTTAATTTCTGCGGGAGCAGTTGTGCAGTTGGAAGTGCAACAGGTTGCATCCCAGGCGGCCCCAAGTCCAGAGTCCTTTCTGGCTCAGACTTGTTCAGAAGCAACATCGAAGGTCTTTCGGCCAAGGAGCCTCAAATAGGGGCGGTTACTTGTAACAATAATAGCGATGCATTTGAGAAGTGGCTTGCCAGGACGAACAGAGCCCGGCTCGCTCAGCCCCAGAGAGGCATCGGCAACTAGATGCTATTCGTGTTATTGGCGTTATTGATGAGCGGCCTTGCGGCGCAGGATGCATCTCTGCAGCTTTCGCCCAGGCCGCTCAAGGCTTCTTCCATCAAGAAGCTGGAGGTCCCTTCCTATGGAACTTTCGGCCAACCGCAGTGTGATGATAACTCGTCGATTTATGAACACCTGGCGACCGGTTCCTACAGAAACACCGTGATCTTGCGGACTTCGTTTTCCGGTACGGAGAGTACCCTTTATAAACTGCCGGATGAATTTGCCCAATCCACGGCCTTCACCGATTTCTCCGTTACGCCGGACGGCAACGTAACGGTACTCGTCGAGAACGAGCAAGGCCATTCGGTCCGGTTTGATTTCGATGGCGACGGCAATGTCACCAGCCATTCTCAGTTGGAACTGACGGAGCAAGTGAGAGGAGACAACATTGCCGTGTTTCCCAACGGTACACTCCTGTTCTCCGGACACTACAGGCCTAGTGCCCCGCCCGATTTAAGGGGCAAGAGGTACATGGGAGTGTTCCAAGCCTCGGGAAAATTGCTGCGAAAATTGGACCTGTCTGGCGTGGGAGATATAAAACTGGACCGGCCGCCAGCATATATACCGGAAGGTGGAGCAACCATTGGACGGGACGGGAATGTTTACTTGCTCACCCCTGACAAGGTGCTGGTGATTTCCGCATCGGGAGTCATTCAAAAAAAAATCCCGTTCACTAAACCGGATCCGGAGTTCTCAGCCGTTGCCCTGCAATACTCGGAAGGCTTGGTCGCAATATCGTTCGGGAAACAAAGGAAATCGGAAGCCATTTTTCGATACCTGGTTGTGAACGCTTCCAGCGGTGAGCCATTGGGCTTGTTTGAGCCGACGGAGGAGACTGGTAACAACAACGTGTGTTTTTCACGTCGAGACGGTTTCCTTTTTGTGACTGTCAAGAACGACAGGCTGCACATAGTGACGGCTCCGCTCCGCTGACGAAATGTTCGCTGGGTGGGATTCGGGAAAGAAGCATTCAGCAGCAACCAAACCAAGGTTCGTATCAGGGCACGAGGTTCACTCGTGCCGCAAGAGCGCAAAGAAATTTCGGCTTCAGCCGCTGCGGGTTCCTTGCTGTCGCTACGCCTGCGACTCGTCTTCTTCTAGCGCGCTCCGCGTTGCTCCGCGCTGATCTCCACCCCGCCACGCGAAGCGCGTGCATGGGGGCCCCGGGCCTACGGCAGCAAGGACATGTCTCTATCGCGCGCCTTACGGCACGACTTCGCAGTCCGTCGTTCGCATGCTCACTCCGGCCTAAGCCGCTCAAGTCGTGCCCTGACAATTGTCTCGTGGAAGACTATCAGCATTCCAAATTACGACGTGTCATTCCGAGGCCGAACTGATTATGCCTTCACTCTTCCGTCCGGCTTGTTGTGAGGCCGAGGAATCGGCTCCGCTGGTCTCTGCGTTCACGAATATTGTTTCGCCTTTGCAGCAGCAGAGCAGATCCCTCACTTTCGCACAGGAGACCCTCGATGGTAGAAGGCGATGTGTGTGCTTCGGTTCGGGATGGCACGTCGTGGAGACAACGATTCCACGGCAAAGCAAGATTCACCGCAGAGGACGCAGAGGTCGCAAAGGAAGAAACACCGCCGAGGGCGGCGGTGCCACACGGGAATTGGATGTCCGGCGACACGTCACGCCGCCGCCGACTTGCGCAGTCCCCAGAGAAACAGCAACGTTGACCCAACGCAGGCCAGTCCGACGCTCATGAACAGCCCCGTCACCAGTCCTTCCTGCCAGGGCACTGCGCTGTGGCCGGCTGAGGTGATGGGCGAAAGGGCCGCCGTCCCCAGGACCGCCCCCAGCGTGGTGACTGCCCAGTTGACGTACGTGGCGTACAGCGCGCTCCAGTAGGCGGTGACCTTGAGCCGCGGGGCGAGTCGTACTTCCGTCCACACGGCGCCCAGCGCGACCAGGAAGGTCCCGTTCATCACGCCTTCCAGATGAGCGGCGAGCCCCATGCGCGGGTTGGCGAACTTGGTTTCGACAAAGCCGGTGAGCAGTCCCAATAAGAACAGGAACATGCCGTGCCACATCAAACGACGCTTGTTATCTTCCATGCTGGTTGCTGCTCTCCTTGTGCAATGTGCCTGGGCGTAAGTGTAGCGGAAGTCCGGCTTATGGCGTCTGAGCGAGGATCCGTAAAGATACGTTAACGCCGGGCAAAGAGTTGTAGGGAAATGGCATTGCGCACAACCATTGCCAGGATTTGGTGTTCGCACTCAGTAAGGATTCAACCGTGCCGGGTTACGGCGACTGGTCTCTCAGAATTTGATTCTTGCGACCCGTCAAAGTTCGCGGTGACGTCAAAAAGGTATTTGTCAGGAGGTCCCAAAGTGCGACATCTAAAATATCTCGTTCTGCTGGCTGCTCTAGCGCTGCCCGCAGCATACTCCCAGGCGCAAGTGGCCGTTGGAGTCCAGATTGGCCCGAGTTACGGCGTTTACAATGCGCCCCCGGTGTGCGAGTACGGGTTTTATCCCGATTATCCGTTCGCGTGCGCACCCTATGGCTACTGGGGCCCTGAATACTTCGTGGACGGCATCTTCATCGGCGCCGGCCCCTGGTACAACTTCTACTACACGCATCCCGGGTTCTACCGGCCCTTCTACGTGAACCGTGGCTTCGGGTTCCACGGCGGATTTAATCACTTCCGCGGCGGCGGCCGGATCTATGATCGCGAGCGCTTCCGTGGCGACGGGTTCCGTGATCGCGGGTTCCGCAACTTCAACGGCGTTCGTGGCGGACAATCATTCCGTGGCGACGCTGGCCGGTCCTTTCGTGGCGACGCTGGTCGATCGTTCCGAGGCGAGGCCGGTCGTGGCTTCCGAAGCGATGGCAATCGTGGGTCGCGCAGCGGCGGAGGCGGTCGTGAATTCCGCGGCGGCAACGGTGGATCACGCGGCGACGGCGGCCGTGGCGTTCGCAGCGGCGGCAACGGTGGCGGATCACATGGTGGCCGTGCGTCACACGGCGGTGGTGATTCACGCGGCGGCGGCAGGGGCGATCATGGCGGACGTCGGTAAGCTGGCGTCGCTAAAGAACGCACGACCTACCGCAATATGATCATCCGAAACGGCTGGCAGCTGACACTGCCGGCCGTTCCTTTTGACGACCCTTTGCCGCGTGCCCCTCGATGAGAGAGAGGACCGGTGCGGCATGGTCTTTCGTTTCCCCCGATTTGGCCCGGTTTGTGTAATCATTCCAGCAAGCCCCCAGAATTAGAGGTTCAAGAGAGAGCAGATGCCCAAGAAGAAGGCGCCCAGGAAAAAGGCAGCGAGATCCCGGGCCGGAAACGCCACCAACGCCGCCAAGACGAAGACCACCCGCAAGCAGGACGACCTGAACAGGGAAGCCGCACGGCTCATCCGGGAAGCCCAGCGGGAAATGGTGAAGCAGGCCGTCGCCCGCCTGGTGGCCGAAACCGCGCCAGAATGATCTGCGCAGGAACGACCTGAAGCCGGGATTCTGCGGACTTCACTCTTAAATTCGCCAGCACGAGTTCTTCGACGTTGCGAAACACAAATCCCCAGCACGCTCTGCGCATGCCGGGGACAAGTCTTGCTGAGTCGCTGAGCGAACCGTCTGTTGGCAATTCGCCGTTGTCAGCTCAAAAGCACTTCTAGCGTCGTCCCCAGAGATTGACTTCCGGTTTGCCCGACGCCGGGTTGGCCTTGGAGTACCACAGTTCCAGGCTCTGTACGATGCGGTCGCCCTGCAGCGGGATAACGCGGCTGCGGCCGCCGGCGCGGATAACCTGACGCACCTGCAGTGTCTCCGGTTCGCCATTGCCGTAGTGGACCACCACGTGGTCGAATTCGATGGGCCCGTTGTTCACGCGCAGCTGTATGCCGCGATAGCGTCCGGCATTGGCGCCGACTTCAATGTTGTCGTGGTCATGCTGGCCGTCCACGTGGGCCTGTCCCAGGTAAACCCAGCCGCGTTGGGCGTGGGCCGCTGGAGCAACGTACAGCATCACAGCCAGCGCAAAAAGTGTGATCAGAACTTTCTTCATTAGAGAGACACCCTCCTTTGGTGTCCGGCCCGCCCCCAAATCATGGCCCGGTTTGGCAAGTGGGTCAAGATTACTGGAGCGGTTCCGATGGGATAAAACCCGAAGAATGAAACCCGCGTCACCAGGATAAGTTTTCCCGCCGATGACCCGCCGAATATCCGCCGACCGCCCCGCTCATGCCCCGCCGATCGTCCCGCCGATAACCCGCCGACGACGATTCGGACGCCTGGCGTCTGCTAGCTTCCCGCACCAACCTACTTCGCGTTCTTGCACGCGATGTCATTCAACGCGCTCTTCCACTCGATCGTCTGGCTCGAATACTGCACACCGGGCAGCGGAAACAGAAAGTAATTCACGTTGCTGGTGAGCGTTCTTAGCCGTTGCGCTTTGTATATCCGGTGGCCGCTGCCGCCGGGCATCGCCGGAAAATTGCTGTAGGTCGCCCATTCGTAGCGATAGCAATGCGCGCCGCTGGTGTCCAGCAGCAGGGGAAGCGCCGTGCCCGGCGTGTTAGGGTCTTCCTCAATCTTGCCGATAGTCTCTCCGTTCAGGCGCAAATCCCTGGCCTGGTCGCAATGCGGCGTATAGGGAAAAAGGACCTTGCCGGCTTCACCCGCCGCCACCGGCTGCTCGTATTCGCCCACCGCCAGCCGAAGAGCCGCGCCGCCGCGGTTGTCCACCAGCGCCGTCACCTGCTGCCAAAAAGTCTTGTCGGAATCCAGGTAGATGGTCAAAGGGACGCTGCGTTTCTCCTTGCGGGCCTGCTCGATCTCATGTTCGCTCGGCGGACTCATCTCCACCTTCGCCGGCTGCCATCCGCACACAGAGAGCACGCTGGCTTCCACGTGCGGCAGCATGTCTTTGGGCTTATCGCCGCGGCGCCCGTGCGCGACCAACTGATACGGCAGCGTGGACGCCACCGGCCCCCTCGGCACTCCGTCCACCACCAACTTGTATTGCGTAAAGTCGCCGGCCCCCGGCGCTTCCAGCTTTAGCTCAAAGTCAGGAGGCGCCTTGCTGCAACCAATCCACGCCAGGAATACAAGAGCGGCGGCGCCATATCTGAGAGCGCGTCGAGAAGCATGAAGTTTGGGCATGAAAGGATTCTATCAACCGGCCTCCGTGTTTCTCTGTGCCCTCCGTGGTTTGAGGGTTTCCGATCACGCGGACGTAGCCCGTCCTTTGGGTTTTTTCTGTCCCTCACAAATACGCGAGGGTGCCCCATACCGGCTCTTTCGGATACGCTGCCTTGGGGCGAGAGAAGTGTCAGTATTTTCGGCCGGTACCGCCGCCGAACCCACTGCCCTTTTCGCCCGCTGCGACTTCCACCAGGGCCTTGCGTTGGGGGTCTATCTTATAGAGCTTCCCCGGTTGCATGGCGTCAGATTGCACTTCAATGGCAGCCAGGTGTTCACGCGCAATTTTGCTGCGCTCATGGGCCCGCTGTTGCGCATGGGCCGCATCGGCAGGGCCGCGGTGGACGCTGATGATCTGGCCCGAACGCGTATCGTAAGCGATGTGAGTTTTCATTTCTTTACTCCTAAATGCTAAACACATTCATATGGGCGAATGCAAAAGCCCGTTGAACAGAAAGCTGGAAATTGATTCTGGCGACGTTCTGAATAACGGCCGTGCTCTGGCCGAACGGAAGATCCTGCCGGTCCGACTCCGAACCGGCAGGAAGATAAGTTGTGAACCAGGATATCTGAGCGGCAGCGACGAAGGTAGGATCGGGCGAATTACCGGAAAACAGCGTGTCTATGAACGAGAGAGAGATGGTTGCATAGACATTTGTTCCCGGAGGAAACGGACCTGCGGTGTGTTCTCCGAGGATGGAAAAAGAAGAGACGGCCCAGAGATACCAAAATTCAAGTAGATTCATAGCGATCTAAGCCTCCTGCGGTTCCGGCTCACGCTGAAGTCGAGTACCGTCTCGACCCGCGGAAGCGGCGTTGTACAGATTGATTTGCCATCGGTCTGGATTGTTAGTGTCAGGGATAGGTTACCTGTTACAAAAAATATATCGTTGGGAGCGTTAAACCGGCAGGCGAAGACGGCGGATGAACGAGGAGGGGGAGGCGCATGGAGAATCGGACGGGTAACCCAGCCTTTGAGCTTTTTCTGTCCCTCACAAATAAGCGAGGGTGCCCCATCCTTTCCTGGAAGCTGGCCGTTGGTTTATCAGCTTCCGGGAAAGGGTGGGATATGAGATCACGCCGTTGCCTAAAGTTTGATCCGCACGTTGAGGTTCAACTGAATTCGAGAAACAACACGAAGAACAGGGGCGGCCGGCGAAAGGATGATCTCCCATCCTTTTGCTTCAGCTGAAAAAGCAAAGGCCAGCCTGCGCAAAAGGATGGGGCACCCGCGAGTATGCTAGAGGAGAGAAAAAGCGGGGAACGGTGGGCCACCCGCCAACCAATCTAACAATATGAAAAGCTCCAGCAGTACGGCGGCGTCTTTGTTACGCAAATCGAACCCATCTGTTTTGTCTCTGGCAAGGATCTACGTCTCCTCAAGAATCGAAACTAGGGGTTCTTTGTTCTTCTATTGAAGTATTCAAATTCAAAAACCAAACTGCTTGAATCGACCAGATTCTTGTACCAGAGCTCCAAACTCTCTACTGCAGAACTGATTTGACTATAAGCTTCGGCCGCCATCTTAGTCGCAGCGTCTCCGCCTACGTGTTTTTCGGGGGCATAAGTGCGCGGCCCCTGCGCTGCAAGCCTGCGTTGTTCAACCAGAACATTGATGCTCTGCTGAGCAGTCCTCGTCGCGACCTCATGAACCAGGGCGTTCCTCAAATCTCGATAGCTTTGGGTTGCGGTAGTGACCGCTAGGAGTTTATTCAAAAGCTGGCGATTGTCGTCAGTTGCCGTATCCAGAGATTCTTGGAACGGCGCGGCATACGCTCCACGTTGGCCGCGCGGCAGAGAGCTTTGCCTCAGATACTGCCCTTTGTTCTGTCCGAATCTGGCCATCAAGAAAAAATCTCGAAGGCGATCAGAGGCAATATTGAGCCATTGCAACGCTGTTGAATATTCATGCCAGAACTCCTGGTTATCGCTCATGCTCTCGTTGGAGTCAATTAGGGCGAAATAACAGAGCGCCATGCCTATTGATCTGCGGGCGAAGATCATGGTCCCGGCGAAATCCTCACTGTTACGAATAAGGACCTCGTCTCTATCTGTCGGTACGTACCTGACCTTGTTCCCACTGAAAAAGGCTCCCCATTCCGGCTCGAATGGCGGACTGGTTTGCCACATCGCATGCCCGATATGTTCCGAATCTGGGGTATCGTGGTCTGACCAGCCGTAGCTCAAGATGTCATACACTTCATGAATCACCAATAGTCGGTCCGCTTCTACTTGTAGCCCTGAAAGTAGTGTCCGAAGTTGTGTGGAAATATCGTCAATCACGAGCGAAATCCTTTGGATCCAGAATTTACCGCCAAAACTGAATGCCCGTCTGCCAAGGCAACACTCAGGGTCTTATCGAACCCGCGCTTCGAGCGATTCAATCCAGGTGTCAAAATGGAGGCACTGTGCCCGAATTCTGTCTAGACCGATTTCCAGAGCAGCAAGGATACCGAATAGAGGTTTCTCGTAGCTTGGCACGAGTGCTTCAATCCTCTTCGACGGACTAGTCACAGGAGAGTCGTTTATGTCTTCAGGAGACTGAAAATCATCTCGAATCTGTTGAAAAGCCGGTTGCAAGTCTGTTCTCCCGATGCCGCGAGCAAATGCAGCACAATCACTAAAAAGTAGCCCCTCGAATTCATGCATGACGACAAACGGGATAAAACGATTTGGATTGATCTGGGCCTCAGTGTCGCTGAGGAAATCATCTAGTAGGGCTTTTTGCACGTGCGCTGCTTTCTCATTTGATGCCACGTGCGTTGCTTCTTCGCGTCCTGGCCATCCCCCGTTGCCCTCTTTAGGGAGACCGTAATAATCGACCATGGTAGTTGCTAGACACCCATGATCCTGTCGCAAGTGGTTGATTATGTCCTTTTTCACAGGCGGCCATGGGCGAATTCCGCCCCGCAGTCGGCGCAGGCGAGCATTGCCAAGTATCCTCGCACTAACAGACTCGTACCCCACGTGCATCAAGTAATCTCGAAGCACGACATTTACGAAATCCTCTTCGGTTTGACCCTCCACATGGATTAGCAAACGGGGCATAGTTATTCGGGAAGCGGCCTCCCCGCAAATTCGTTCTTTTCCCAAAGCTGGCCTAAGCTGTAGTCCTCGAGCCAGTCTTTCAATTGAGCGGGCTCCAGACGCGTTATCTGCGTACCGCCCTCCACTCGATTAGCAACCAGTACGTCTTCGGGATCAAAGTGATCCAACAGGAGGGATGACTGAGTAGACGCAATCACTTGCCTGCTCTCTGATGCATGCCGTATGAGGGATGCCAGCATTTCGATGGCGTACGGGTGTAATCCCAATTCCGGCTCATCAACGAGGATCACAGACGGAAGATACTGCTTCGGCTGGAGAAAGAGAGTAGTGAGGGCAATAAACCTAAGTGTGCCGTCTGAAAGCGACGACGCGTCAAAGTATTGATCCGAGTTCTTGTGCGTCCATTCGAGTTTGATGTCGTCGGGCTTCAGCTTAGAAGGTTGCAGCTTGAAGTCGTCGAAGAAGGGCGTAACCCGCTGCACTGTCCGCCGAATCAGGCTGTACTCTGTTTGGTGCTTTTCTTGGAGGTAGTAGAGAAAAGCGGCGAGATTTGATCCATCAGGACGGAGATACCGATTGTCGTCCACTTTCGCTGTTTTTCGCATTGGCGAAGACATACTTGTGTCGTGCACGTGGTACAGTCGCCACCCGCCGAGGCGTAGACGCACCCAACTGGCCGTTCTTGTGAGTTGCGGATCACTGATGCCAGCCTCTCGACCCTGCTCGCGGGACGTCAATGGAGTGTCGTACGGATGTTTAAAGCCTCGACTCTTATCCCAGAAATACGCTGTTTCTAAAGACGGATATAGGCCATCATCCTGCGTCGGAGAAAGCGTAAGATCGTATTGATTGACCTCATCCAGAAAGGAAAGGTGAATGTAAACTTGTCTCGTTGTCTTCGAACCGAAGTGCAGTACTTTTTCGGCTCCCCCCGCCTCGATCACATAGTCTTTTAATCGGCCTTCTCGGATGGCGTGAAGAAAGGAAAAAACTCCAATAAAATTGGATTTTCCCGAGCCATTCGAGCCGATCAAAATGTTGACGGACTTTAGCGGCAGCTTCTCGATCGAGGCGATGCTCTTAAAGCCTCGAACCGTGATGTAGTCAAGTGCAGTTGAAGGCATGAATTCCTGGGCGAAAACGGCAAGGACTGCACCCGGTGCAAACCCGCCTCCGCAACCGTTAGAATAAACCATTTCATCCGATTTCGGCAGGCGCATTAGCCTTGCTCGATAAACGGTCACGGCCCAGGGATGCAAGTTCGTATCAGTTGGCGGTCCCAAATCATATCGAGCTGAGAACGATGAATCGAGCGTTGTAAACGGCTAGTATTCGAGCAGGTGGCCCAGGCTTCCGCTATTCTTTTTCTGTCCCGCACCCCGCGCGCGGGTAGTCCATCCTTCGCGGTTTTTGCGAAGGGTGGGATTCGATGATGTATCCCTCTCGCCTCGCGACGAGCACTCAGCATTCAGCAATCAGCCAAAGGGAAGAAACATCTGCGCGAAAATGAACAGCTTTCCGAAGCTCGGTTGTCAAGATGTACTACTTCTTAATTGATTCGCTATTGGAAACGCGGTAAAATGGGTTCGCCTCAGGGGGCGGGGGTGCGAAACGCACCCATCGCCGTGATCGCCGACATCGCGCGTGATCGCCGTGAGTGGAAAAAGTACCCCCGGGGATGAATCGTGTAAGTCTATATTTTCCGGGGATGAACGGGGAGGGGAGGGGATGGTGAAAAGATTGCCAGAATTGCCAGAAATGCCAAAATTGGCGATTGGAAATCACAAACCCTTACAGCCGAGGGCGGCGGTGCCACACGAGAGTCGTCCCCCGGCCCAAATCCACCAATCGCCCTGGCTGAAAACCACCACCCGTCCGAAATCCTCACCCGTAAAGTTTTGTAACCCACTGAAACAAATTGGCTTGCCGAGTGTTGCTATTGGCAGCGGACGTGCACTTGTCTCCAGGCAAGAGTCTTGAAGTCATGCGTTTGGAGGCAAGGTTGATGAGAAGTTGGGATCCCCGCGGAGCTCGGGAAACAAGAGGCCATGCAATGAAAACCAAAGTGACACGATTCTTAGTGGTTCTATGGATGTCGGCGGTGTGGTTGATCGGCGCCGCTGCGGCGCAAAGCACGCCAGATCAGGACAGCGGGTCGCGTCCGCCCAGCCAGCAGCAAGCGCCCGTGCCTCAAAACCAAGCCCAGGAGCCGCCCGCTCCGCCGCCACAAGCCCAAGCGCAGCCGCAAGATCAGGGTAACGGGTCGCCGGCGGCGCGGCAGTCTGGCGGCAAGAACGTCCCGCATCTGAACTATCCACAGTCGAGCGCGCCGGACACCGACCTGCAAACCGACGTACAAAATACTGATCTGCAGAGTAACGACGCGCAAGGCGACGCACAAGGACAAGGAGAAGACCCGCAAGCTGCCGATCCCAAGGCCAGCGCCAAGCAGCCGGCCGCGGCCCGCGTCAGCATGATTCACGGCGACCTCTCCATGCAGCGCGCCGACAACGCTGAGTGGTCGGCGGCCACGCTGAACACGCCGCTGGTGCGCGGTGACATCGTCGCTACGGGCGACCGCTCACGCGCGGAAATTCAGCTCGACTTCGCCAACATTCTCCGCCTCTCCGCCCACAGCCAGGCCAAGATTGCCGACCTCACGCACAGCCGCATCCAGGTACAAGTCGGCGAAGGCTACGTCAACTACAGCGTATTCAAAGGCAATGAAGCCGACGTGGAGATTGATACGCCCAACGTGGCCGTGCATCCGCTGCGCCAGGGACGATATCGCATTCAGGTAAATTCCGCGGAAGAGTCGGAAGTGATCGTGCGCGAAGGCGAAGCGGAGATCACCACGCCGCAGGGCAGCACCACGGTGCATGAAGGCGAGATGATCACCATCCGCGACGTTGACAATCCGGAATACAAAGTCACCAACGCTCCGGGCAGCGACGATTGGGACCGCTTCAACAAAGATCGCGACCGCAATATCCGCAACGCGGACGGCTTGCGTCGCACCAACCCGTATTACGCGGGCGCGCAAGATCTTGATGGCCACGGCCGCTGGGTCTTTGTCCCGGGCTACGGCTGGGTGTGGCAGCCTTATCAGCAAGCGAATTGGGCGCCGTATCAGGACGGCCGCTGGGTTTGGGAACCGTATTACGGATGGACTTGGGTTTCTTATGAGCCTTGGGGCTGGGCGCCGTATCACTACGGACGCTGGTTCCTCTCCGGCGGAGTCTGGGTGTGGTGGCCGGGACCGGTGTATGCGCACTATCGTCCTTACTGGTCGCCGGCGTTTGTAACCTTCATCGGCTTTGGACGCCACGCTGGATTTGGTATTGGCTTTGGCTCCATCGGCTGGATACCCTGCGGCCCGTTTGATCCTTTCTACCCGTGGTACGGAGGCGGCTTTAGCAGCGTGACGTTCATCAACTTTGGCTTTGGCGGCGGGTTCCACGGCCGGTTCATTCGTCCTCTGGGCATTCGCGGACGCCAGCCGTTCATCTCCAACACGCGCCTGGCGCTTACCAACTCGCGCGTGCGCGGTGGAATTACCACCGTGGCTGCGGGTGACTTTGGCCGTGGCGTTCGCGGCAGCCGTGGTGTGAGCGCAACCGATCTTCGCCAGGGCCATACCATGACCGCCAACTTGCCCGTGGTACCTTCGCGAGAAAGTCTGCGGACTGGCGGCCAGGCAAAGCTGGGCGGGTTCCAGCCGAGGACCCAGCAGCGCTTCTTCACACAACATCAGCCTCCGGCAGGGCCGGCGGCATTCCACGATCAGCAAAGACAGGTGCAGGGCGTGGTCCAGGCGCATAGCGGCGGAGCGCAGGTTCCGGCGTCGCGCGGTGGCGAAGCGCAGCAGCGTGGCGGTGAAGCAGGACGCGGCGCGGAAACTCATACGCAGCCGGCGATCGCAAGCAGGGCTGGAGGTCCCGAAGGAAGGGGAAAATCGGAAGCTCCGGCAACCAGCGGTTCAACCGGAGCGCAGTCGCCCGCAGCCACGCACCAGCAGCAGCCCGTCGAGAACAACAGCGGACGGCCCGCCAGTTCCGCGGGAACCGGACACGCGTCGCCCAGCGGCAGCACCAGCGGCGCCGGTGAACAGAATCGGGGCGGCTGGACGAAGTTTGGTCCACCGTCGTCAGGCCGGGCTGCATCGGGCGACGCGGGTCGTCCCGGCGGAAGCGGTAGCTCAATGCCGGCGACGCGTCCGACCACGGTTCCCAGCCAGAGCGTTCCTCAGAGCGCTCCTCAAGGCGTTCCTCAGAACACCGGCTCCAGCAAACCGACGCTGCAGTTGAACCGGCCCATTGTGACTCCACGGAATGAAGGCATGCGGAATGGTCCTCCGCCGGCGTCATCGCCGCGGCCGCAAGTCAGTGGCCGGCCCATGAATGTTCCTCCGGCGTCGTCACGCATGCCGCAGGCGCGCGGTGGACGCAGCATGCCTCCTCCCTCCGCGGGTCCGCGGGGCGGCAGCGCTCCGCGCGGCGGTTCGGCTCCACGCAGCACTGGAGGCGGCCACAGTAGCGGCAACAGAAGTTCGTCGAACTCATCCTCAGGCTCCAAGCACCGGTAATTCCGGAGACCGGGCCTGAGAGCTTGCTGGCAGTTCTTTCAGCTCCTTCTCCCAACGCGAGGGTGATATCGGCAAGGGCAGTGGAATCCATCCGCTGCCCTCTTTTTTCCTGTCGCTTCGCTCCAAACCGCTGGCGATTTTCGCTTCATTACGCATTCTCTTGCACCTGATGCAAGCGGCTCGGCGCGCAAGCCGGCCTCGCCGCTGGTTTTTCTCTCCGCGGCTTCCTGTCGCTTCGCTCCAAACCGCTGGCGATTTTCGCTTCATTACGCATTCTCTTGCACCTGATGCAAGCGGCTCGGCG